>JBFZCA010000134.1:0-20279 GCA_041308205.1 Planctomycetota bacterium
GAACGTGTCCTTGGCGACGGGCGCGGCCTCGCCGGCAATGTAGCGGGTGACGGCGCCGAGGAACGCGAACTTGGTGATGCCGATCCCGATGGCGAGCAGGGGAAAGCCCACGAACGCGCACCAGAAGTAGCGCGGCGGTCCCCCTCCGCCGAAGGCCGAGAAGAAGCTGCCCACGCCCGCGATCGTGAACGCGAGGCCGGTGATCGCGACCGCGGGGCCGATCACGCGCAAAAACGCTCTGGTCTCCCGATGCGTCTCGCCGCCCGGGTTCCGCTCTTCTCGCATCGTCCGCCTCCGTCGCGAGGCCGTTCAGCGCCTCTTGAAGCCCGTGAAAAGGCCGAACGCACCCAGCCCTCCCGCGGGCAGGACCCCCGCGATGAAGGTCTGGAAGCTGTCGAACTGGGTCTTGAGCCGCGCTCCCGCAACTTCGATCTGCTCCTGGATCGCGGCCCAGTTGACGTTGATCACGCCGAGGTACTGGAAGGCGAAGAGCCCCACAAGGACGATTCCGACGACGACCATGCTCATGCGCAGGAACTTCCGCAGCGCGAATCCGATGCAGAATCCCATGAGGAAGCCGCCGCCGCCCTTGATCAGGAGCGGAGACCACATCGAGTCGTCCTCGGCAACCGCCGGCTGGTTCACGCCCGTGCCGCCGGTTCCGGTCCGAGTCGACGGCGAGTCCCCGGGCAGGAACGACGTCCCGCCCGCGGGCACCGCCGTCCCCGCCGCTCCTGCCCCGCCGGCCGCCGGAGCAGGCGGCCCGTTCAGCGCGCCGTAGACCTGGAGGCCGACGCCGCCTGCCAGGGCCGCGCCCGCCAGCACGCACAAGAGCTTTTTCCACGGCGAGAACGCGTAGGATCGCGCCGCGCCCGCAGAACCGCCGCTGCCGCCGCTTGACTTCTTCTGTTCGTCGTTCATGGCCGCCATCCTATAGCCGAGGCCATCGGAGAGCAAGATCGTTGGACGCCGCGATGCCCGCGGACCGTCCGCCGTTCACCGCAGGTAGTGCGGCGATCGCAGGATCTGCTCGACGCACGCATCGAGCACGCCCAACTCGACGGCCAGGTCGAGAATCGTGTAGCGGTTGCGGATCTTCTCGGCCAGGCGGAACGTGCGGCCGGCGCGCTCGCGCGTGAGGGCGATCTCCTCGGGGGCGACCGGGCAGCCGGCCTCGCGGAACATGCGCCTGAGGTCGTGGTACGGATACAGTTGCGCCAGCACGCGGCTGCGCATGCTCGGCCACCTCTCCTTGATGCGCCGCAGGCGCTCGGCATGCTGGGCCCGATCGAGGAACTTGGCCCGGCTCTCCTCGAGTACGCGGTCCAGGATCCGCGTGCGGCCGAATGCCGCGCGGATCTCCTCCTCACGCGCCTCCCACGACGGGTACGCCGCCGCCGCCGCGGCGAGGTCGGGCGGGCGCGCGTTGCCGGCGAAGACGGTCTCCATCAGCGCTGTCGTCGCCATCGTGCCGATGGCCACGCAGAACCCGTGCGACACCGCCGCGCCGTCCTTCTCGAGGCCCTCCATCTCCCAGATGTGATTGAAGAGGTGATCGGCGCCCGAAGCGGGCCGCGACTTGCGCAGGGCCTGCATGGCGAAACCGCTCATCGTGAGGCCTTCGAACAGGTACTCGAACGCCTGCGCGTCGCCGGCCGCCAGCTTCCCCGGCCCGCACAGCCACAGGCGCAGATCCTTCTGCACCATGTCCCAGCCGACCGGGTCGATCGGATCGAGGCCGAGCTCGTCCGCGATGATCCAGTCGGCTCCCGCCGTGATCTTGCTCGCAAGATCGCCGTAGCCGGCCGCGGTCATGGTGGGCGGCGCGCCGCGGAGGACATCCGTGTCGGCCACGATCGCGTACGGCGCCGGGCATTCCATGCTCTTCTTGAAGCCCCCCTCCGTGAGCGCCGCGGCGTACGACGAGTAGCCGTCGACCGATGCCGCGGTCGCCGCGACCATGTATCGCTTCCCCAGCTCGAACGCCGCGCGCTTGACGATGTCGTTGATCGTGCCCGAGCCGACGGCAACGGGCGTCGCGCCTGCCGGCCGCAGGCGGTCGCGGACCGCCTCGCTGTGTTCGTAATCGGCCGGAAGCTCCGGGCTCCCGGGGAATACGATCGGGGGCGCCGCGGCGATGCCCGCCGCTCGGAGGCCCGCGTCGACCTCCGCCCCCGCCGCGCGCCACGTGTTCTCGTCGGCGACGACCGCGGCCGGGCCGGCGAAGCACTCCTTGAACACAGCCGGAACCTCGGCGAGGACGCCGGCCCCCACCTTGAAGACCTTCGTCTCGGCGGCCTTCGCGAGCGCCGCCTCGATCCTGGAGCTTTGCATGGTGCGCCTCTCGTCAGCCCGGGGAGGAGGACTCCGCGTCCCTCCTCCTGCGCGGGTACGCCATTGTACGTGCCGGCGGCGCCATGGAGTAGCCTCCGCCGGCCCCCCGCCGCGCCGCCGCAGCGAGGCGGCCCTCCGGCGCGCCGTGCTATAATCGGCGCCGTCTCGGCACGCAACGGAGGACCCGCCCGATGGACCTGAGCGCGTTCAGCCTGGAAGAGCTGCTCCTCGCCGGCATCAGAAGCGAGATCGATGCCCGCACCGTGTACTCGGCCGTGGCCGCGCGGGTCGAGAACTTCCTCCTCCGCGATCGGCTGCGGTTTCTCGCGGCCGAGGAGGAGAAGCACGAGGCGATCCTCGTCCAGATCCACAAGGGCAAGTTCCCGGGGCGCGCGACGACGCCGCCCGGCGCATCGCCCGTCCCGCTGCCCGAGCTCCGCGTGCCCGATGACGCGACGCCGCTTCCGGCCGTCCTCGGGCAGGCCATGGCCGCCGAGCAGGCCGCCCACGACTTCTACCTGGCGCTCGCCGACCGCATGCGTCCCGACGAGAACATCGCCCGCATGCTGGCCTACATGGCGCGCATGGAACTGGGCCACTACAAGCTGCTCGAGGACGAGCGCGAGGCCGCGCTCGCCGCCGAGGATGCCGGCGGCGCCTGGCCCATGATTCACGCGGGGCCGTAGCGAGCGCGCTTACAGCGGAACCGAAGGCTCCGTGATGAGGATGACGAAGCCCTCGTACTCATCGCCGCTGCACGGCGTCAAGGCGAACGCCTCGATGTAATCGCCCTCGGCGATGGCCTCGAAATCGACGAGCTCGTCCGCATCGCCCCGCTGGTCGAGAATCGTCGCGTCGAGACCCACGTGAATACGCTCGCCGGTGGCAAGGATCAGGACGCGCGCGACCTCGGTCTCCGCGACCTCGCCCGCGAGCTTGTCGGGGTCGATGTACATCGCCTCGGCGCGGAAGTCGCCGGCGGCCTCCAGGTCGAACGCCACGCGGACGCGCCGGCCCACGCACAGGAAGTCGCGGGAGACGTCGCCGTTGCCCTCGAGCTGCACGAACGCACCGGCGGGCAGCAGGAACGTGGCCTCCCCGCCCCCGGCGTCCCTCACCGTGATCCAGTCGCCCGCGAGCTCCGCCGCAGGCGTGATCGCCGTGATCTCCCCGCGCAGCTCTGCCGGTGCGACGAACACGAGGGCCGCCTTGAACGCATCGACGCCGACATCGAACTTTCCGACCAGCCGGCACTTGATGCCCGCCTTGATCAGCGCGGGAGACACGCTCTGATCGCAACCGGCGATGATGAGCGTCTGATCCTGCACGAGGACGTTGAAGTCGCCCGTGAGCTCCTCGCCGGTTGCGGGTTTGAAGGCGAAGAGCCCCTCTTGATCGACCGCTCCCATCGCCTCGCCCTTGACGACCATGACGTCGCCCATGACGACGAGCGAGGCCGCGAGCGTGCCGTCGTAGTTGAGCATGCCGCGCACCCTCGCGCGCTCGCCGACCGCCAGGACCTGCCGGTCGGCGGCATCGCCCTCGGCATCGAAAATCGCCGTGCCGTCGCCCAGGCGGACCTCGAGGGTCCCGCGTCCCGAGCCCAGCTCGAGCATGACGCCGTCGATCTCGCCGTCGGGCGCATCATCGCCATCATCGATCAGCTCCGTGATGGTGCCGCACAGAAGCCGCGGGCAGCGCCAGAGGGTGCCGCCGCCCTGAATATCGACGAACACGACCGGGCGGAAGTTGCAGCGGCTGTTGCTGGCGATGTGGATCGACTTGTCGACATCGATGTCGAGGCGTACGGAGATGCTCCCCCCCGCGTCGAGCCGGAACGGCCCGCGCGGGTTGAGGTCGATCTTGCCGCTCGGGAGCCTGAGGACATCGCACGGCCCGCCCTCGCCCCTGACCTCGGCCACGTGGAGCCTGATCTTGTCGTACGTCCCCGCCGGGACATCGCGGTTCACGGTCAGGATGAGATCTTCGTCGCGCAGATCGAGGAGGTTGATCTCGTACCCCTCGGCGTGCGCGTAGATGACGACCGGATGGTCCTCGTCGTTTTCGGGAAGCAACGACACCTTGGTGACGCGGATGATGATCTTGTCGAATTCATCGGCGGGACCATCGGCGAACACGACCGCGATGGTGCCGCTCGCCGGCTGCACGCCGTCCGTGCCGGCTCCCCCGCTCCCGCCGCCGCACCCCGGAAGGCACAGGAACACGGCACAGAATCCGGCAAGCCATGCAACGCCGCACGCACGCAGGAGCCCTCGTCTCATCGTTCGCCTCCTCGCAGATTTCGGCACCGCCGACCCGCCACGCCTACCGGCGATTATAGCACGTCATCGCGCGCGCGGGGCGCTTGCAAAGGGCATCTCCGCCGCCCTGCCTTCAGGGTTGCTTTCGGCTATCTGCCTACAGCCTACAGCCTACAGCCTACCCCAAGTTATTCCACTTGATCTTGGTGCGCTTGAGCGCGTAGCCGATCTCGTTCAGGTAGTCGCCGTAGATCGTCATCCAGTGGAAGCCCGGCATGTTCTCGCAGACATGGAGCGCATCGGGCTTGAACTTGATGTCGATCTGCGAGCGGCAGATCGGACGGAAGCCCACCTCGATGATCTCGCCGCGCAGGCCCGTCCATTTTTCCATGAGGAAATCGGGGATGATGTTGGTCACGACCTGGCCCAGGCGCATCTCGACCTTGGGCGCGGCGCCGTAGTCGGACTCGAAGTGCGTCATGATGCGCGCCGGGTCCATGGTCTTCCCGTCGTTCTTGCGCGGCGCCGTGCAGTGGGCGAGCGTGATCTCGTGGTCGTGCGGGTAGCACGGGTCGTTGAGGAACGGGGGCTTGCCGGCGATGTTCGCGAGCAGGATGCCCGAGGGCACCACGACGAAGTCCGACTCGCAGAACGCGAGATAGCCCGCATCGTTCAGGATACTGAGCGGCATGCACGCGGTCGTCTCCGAGATCGGCATGATCGTCCCCATGCACGAGTTGATCGTGAACATGCGCGCGCCGGCCGCGGCCATGACATCGCGCAGGACGCGCGTCAGGACGAACGCGCGCTCGAGGAACCCCAGGTCGGTCTCGAGCGTCGTGCCCTCCCGGGCCAGGTACTCGGCGGCGAGCTTCTTGGAGAGCGCCATGGTCTCGCGGTCCTCGCGCGCGACCTTGAGCAGCTTCCCCAATTCGTCGTACGACACGTTGACGATGTCGAGCTTCAGGCGGTCCTTGCTGAGCTCGGGCGCCTTGGGACAGGCCCAGCCGCTCGCCCCGCCCAGGGCGACGATCCGCGCCCCGACCGTGTTCTTCAGCCCCGCGAGCGCCCGCAGGCGCCACGTGACGCCGTTCAGGTCATCGACGACGACATCGTCGTACCCGAGCCCCGGCTTGGCGGGGAAGTCCGAGTGATCGCGCAGGTAGCGCGGGCTGATGATCTCGTACCAGAGATAGACCGGCCCGGACCGGTAGCGGATGAAGAAGACGATGGGCTTGCCGAGCGCGCGGATGCCGTCGAGCGCGTTGCCGCCATCGTTGGCGTAGACGAGGATCGCGTCGGCGTTCTTCGCATCGGCGATCTGGGCGACCTCGGCCTCGTTCCTGACCGGCGACAGGGGCAGCATTCGGACGGGGAAGTCGGCCTCGGTCGCGAGCTTCTTCAGCTCGGCCTCGATTCTGGGAATCTCCTCGTTGACCGCCGCCTGGGTCTGGACGCCGCCCCACGACCGCCAGCTCGTCTTCGGCTGCGGCGTGTAGATCGTGTACGTGAAGATCGGCTTCACGACGAGGGGCGTTCGGGCGGGCGCGGCGAGGAACTCGGTTTCCGCCGCCGACGCGAGCGGCCAGGTCAGGCCGTTCAGGGCCAATCCGCCGGCCGCGGCGCTCGCGCCGAGAAACCCGCGGCGCGAGAGCCCGGGGGGAGGACAGCAACCGGCGCGAGCCGGGACGCCTGGACCATGAAGCTGCAGCATGTCTCGTTCTCCTTCCGTCGTTGTACCTGAGCCGCCCGCGCGGACCCGCCGGGCACGAATGCCATGCCCCAAGTGTCCCCTCTGGCGCGGGGGCTTGTCAAGATGACGGCTTCCTCCGCGCCTCGGCGACCATCACCTCGAAAACCTTGCGCTGTTCGATGAGCGCGGCCACCGGGTCCTTCGGGGCGCCGCCGGCCTCGAGGAGCAGCCAGCCCTTCCAGCCCGCCTTGACGAGCAAAGCGATGAGTTGCGCCCAGGGATACGACGTGGAGTCGAGCTCGCGCACGTGCGCGGTCGCGCCCAGGCGATTCTTGACGAGCGCGAAGTTCTGCTCGAGGCCCGCGCCCTTGAGGTCCTCGGCGTTGGAGTTCCAGCACACGGCCACGTTCGGGTGCGAGGCGATGTCCATGATCGCCTTGATCGCCGGGAGCTCGCTGCAGGCGCCGTGGACCTCCAGCCGGATCTGCTGGCCGTGGTCGGCGCCGAACGCGCCGAGCAGGTTCAACGCCGCGCCGATCTGCGCGATCGTCTTTTCGCGCGGCACGTCCTTGTGGAAGCTGTCGGGCTTGACCTTGACGCCCGAGCAGCCGACGTCGCGGCTCAGCACGACGAATTCCTTGATCGCCTCGATCGACCTGGCGAGCACGGCGGGATCCGGGCTGTCCAGCCTCTCGTTGGAGCCGATCCCGGCGAGCGTGACGGGGCTGTCCGCGAAGCGCTTCTTGACCTCCGCGCGCTGCTCGGCGCTCAGGGACGGCTCGACGCCGTGCCGGTGCGTGGTCCTGAGCTCGACGCCGAGCACGCCCGATCGCTCGCAGTTGGAGATCAATGTCGGGAGGTCCCAGTTCTGGCCCCACAGGTAGGTGACGAGGCCGAAGCGCATCTCCGCCGCCGCGCCGCCGCCCGGCGCCGGGGCCGGCGCTCCGCGCAGCTTCAACGCTCCCGCGGCGCCGAGCGCCGCCCCCGCGCATCGCCCCATGAATCCGCGCCGCCCGATGCCGTCTCGCCGTGCAACCATGGCGTCGACCTCCCGCGCCCGCGTTCTCCGAACACCGCACCGTACGCGTGTATTGTACCCCGGCGCGGCCTCGAAAGGCAGGAAGCGGGGATTTGAAGATCGCCTGCAGGAGCCGTATGATTGAGGCCCGGCGCTCCCGCGCCGCGCACAGGAGAAGGCAATGACCGAGCACAAGAGCACACCCGAGACCCCCGCGGCGGCCGGTGCCGATGCGGCGGGCCTGGTCCTGGCGCGCGAGCTCCTGCCCAAGCGCCTGCCGATCCTTCCGCTCCAGCACCGGCCGCTCTTCCCCAAGATGATGGTGCCGATGCTCATCGGCGACAAGCCGCTCCAGGAGATGCTCGTCAAGAACACCGAGGCGCAGGCGAATTACGTGGGGCTCGTCCTGGTGCGGCCCCGGGAAGCCGCGAAGGCCGACGACCGCATCCGCGGCTCCGACCTCCACCGCATCGGCGTCATCGCCGAGGTCCAGCAGCTCGCGCAGCTCCCCGGCAACGCCCATCTGCACGTGCTGTTCCGCGTCCTCGACCGGATCCGGATCGTGCAGTTCGTCCAGGAGGAGCCGCACCTCGTCGCCGACATCGAGCACGTGCTCGAGACCGACATGGCCCGGAACGACGAGATCAAGGCCTACTCGCTGTCGCTCGTCCAGGCCATCAAGGAGCTCATCGACCTGAACCCGCTCCACAAGGAGGAGCTGAAGCTCTTCATGTCGCACGCGAGCCTTTCGGAGCCGTGCCGCATCGCCGACCTCTCGGCGACCCTCACGACGGCGGACGGGGAGGCGCTCCAGGAGGTGCTCGAGGCCATCGACATTCGCGAGCGCATCAGGAAGTCGCTCGTCCTCCTCAAGAAGGAGATCGATGTCTCCAAGATCCAGGTCAAGATCAACAAGCAGATCGAGGAGAAGCTCTCGACCCAGCAGCGCGAGTTCTTCCTGAGAGAGCAGCTCAAGGCGATCAAGAAGGAGCTGGGCCTGGAGAAGGAGGGCAAGGACGCGGAGGTCGAGCGCTTCGAGAAGGCCCTCGCCACGCGGGCGTTCTCCGAGGAGGCGCGCGCGCGGGCCCTGGAGGAGCTCGACAAGCTCAAGCTGCTCGAGCCCGCCTCGCCGGAGTTCCACGTGACGCGCACGTACCTCGACTGGCTCACCGGGCTTCCGTGGGGCGTGTTCACCAAGGATGCCCGCGACCTGTCCAAGGCGGCGCGCATCCTCAACGCCGACCACTACGGCCTGGAGGACGTCAAGGACCGCATCCTCGAGTTCCTCGCCGTGGGCATCACGAAGGGCTCGATCGCCGGCTCGATCCTCTGCTTCGTGGGGCCTCCCGGCGTGGGCAAGACGTCGCTCGGCCAGTCGATCGCGCGCAGCATCGGCCGCAACTTCTTCCGCTTCTCCGTGGGCGGCATGCGCGACGAGGCCGAGATCAAGGGCCACCGCCGCACGTACATCGGCGCCCTGCCCGGGAAGTTCATCCAGACGATGAAGACCTGCGGCAGCGCCAATCCCGTCATCATGCTCGACGAGATCGACAAGATCGGCGCGAGCTACCAGGGCGATCCGGCCTCCGCGCTGCTCGAGGTGCTCGACCCCGAGCAGAACAAGGACTTCCTCGACCACTACCTCGATGTCCGCTTCGACCTCTCGAACGTCTTCTTCATCTGCACGGCGAACCAGACGGACACGATTCCGCGGCCGCTGCTCGACCGCATGGAGATGATCAAGCTCGCGGGCTACATCACCGAGGAGAAGCTCCAGATCGCGACGCGCCACCTCGTTCCCAAGCAGTTGCGGGCCCACGGCCTGACGGCGAAGCAGTGCGTGATCGGGGCCGCGGCGCTTCGCGCGATCATCGACGGCTGGGCGCGCGAGCCCGGCGTCCGCGGCCTCGAACAGCAGGTGAAGAAGCTCATGCGCAAGGCGGCCGCGCGCATCGTCAGGAAGAAGGGCGCCGGCCTCACGGTCTCGCCCCGCGACCTCAGCGGCCTCCTCGGCAGGCCGGCGTTCACGGACGAGGCGCTCAGGGCCGCTCCCCGGGCCGGCATCGTCACCGGACTTGCGTGGACGAGCCTCGGCGGCGATGTCCTCCACGTCGAGGCCGCGCGCGTCAGGACCGACAAGGACACCTTCAAGCAGACAGGCCAGCTCGGCAGCGTCATGGTCGAATCCTCGGAGATCGCCTACTCCTACATTCGCTCGTACGTCGACGCCGACCCGGCCCTGCGCGACTTCTTCCTGAAGGGCTCGATCCACCTTCACGTGCCCGCGGGCGCGACGCCGAAGGACGGACCCTCGGCGGGCATCACCATGGCCGCGGCGCTGTATTCGCTCGCCACGGACACCCCGCCCCGCAAGGGTTTCGCCATGACGGGCGAGCTGACCCTCGCCGGCCGGGTCATGCCGGTCGGCGGCATCAAGGAGAAGACGATCGCGGCCAAGCGCTATGGCATCACCGGCCTCATCTTCCCGGAGGAAAACCGCAAGGATTTCGAGGAGCTGCCCGCCCACGTGACGCGGGGCCTGCGGCCGCATTTCGTCGGCTCGTTCGCCGAGGTCGCGGCGATCATCTTCCGCAGCCGCGCGCGGGCCCGGCGCGCGGCGCCGCTCACGCCGCGAGGTGCCGGACGAGGATCTGCGCCCCGATCGCGATGAGGACGATCCCCCCGGCGCGCTGCACCCAGACGCCGAGGAGCTTCCCGACGCGCCGTCCGAGCTTCATGCCGCAGAGCGTGAACGCCGCGGCGACAAGGCCGATGATGACGGCCGGAAGGAGAATCGTGACCTCGAGAAGGCCGAGGCTGAAGCCCACGGCGAGCGCGTCGATGCTGGTGGCGACGGCGAGCGCCACGAGCGTCACGCCGCGGGTCGGATCGCCGCGCTCGGCGCCGGCCCGATCCTCGGCCGGCTTGCGCAGCATCTTCCCGCCGATGACGAGGAGCACGCCGAACGCGATCCAGTGGTCGACGCCGCCCGCGAACGCCGCCGTCGCGGAGCCCGCGAGCCAGCCGAGCACCGGCATGAGCGCCTGAAACAGCCCGAAGTGGAAGCTCAGGCGGAAGTAGTGGCGCGCGGTGAGGCGCGGCAGCGCCGATCCGGCGACGACCGCGACCGCGAACGCGTCGAGCGCAAGGCCCGCGGCAATGCCGAGGATCGTCACGATCTCCATCGCGCCTCCCCCGCCGCGCGAAACTCACGCATCGGCGTCGGGCGCGAATTCGTGCACCGGCGCGGCGCCGGGCGACGGCGCCGGGCCGCAGCTCCCCGCCAGGAACTGCTCGCACAGCAGCTGCAGCGAGACGACGAAGGCGAGCGCCATGTTGTCGATCTCGCCCACGCTCCCGCCCGTCCGGCCGCAGCGAGCCACGAGGCGCGCGACGCGCGCGGGGTCGAGGACTCCGAACGACGCGAGCGCGTCCGCGCCGAGGGCGCGCTCGAGCAGCGCCGACCGTGCATCGGCGAAGAAGCTCTTCCCGATCGGCGCGCGGTAGGGTTGCTTGGGGCGGCGCACGATGGCCGCGGGAAGCTCGCCGCCGAAGGCCTGCTTGAGCAGGTACTTCTCGGTGAGCCCGTAGAGCTTCAGCTCGGGCCTGAGCCGCGCGCTGAACTCCATCACGCGGTAGTCGAGAAACGGGAAGCGCCCCTCGATGCCGTTGGCCATCCCCATCCGGTCGCCCTGCGACGACAGGAGGTACGGCGACAGGAACGTCTCGATCTCGAGGAGCTGCGCCTTGTGGAGCAGCGGCCAGGCGTGGAACCCCGGCGGCAGGCCGGCGACGTACTCCTCGATGGGGTCGTAGCCCCGCAGCCCGGCGCGCACGTCGGCCGACAGGAACTCGCCGATGCGCGCCGTGTTGCGCCATCTGATGAAATGCGAGTACCACGGGAGATTCGTATCCTCCAGGCCCTGGACGAAGAACATCTTCCACGCGGCGCGCCCGCCCGTGCCTTGCGCCGAGAGCCACGGGTAGATGCGCGTGAAGAGCTGCGCCCTGAGGCGGCTTCGCGGGTTGCGCGCCCAGAAGGCGCGGATCGCGGCCTCCTTGTAGATGTCGTAGCCGCCGAGCATCTCGTCCGCGCCCTCGCCCGTCAGGACGACCTTGTAGCCGTGCTCCCTGACCAGGCGAGAGAGCACCATGAACGGTGCGGGGGCGGTTCTCAGGAGCGGCTTCTCCGCGAACCACACGACCCCGGGGAAGCTCTCGGCGATGCCCTTGTTCGTGCAGAAGGTCTCGTGGTGATCGGTGCCCAGGTGGGCGACCATCGCGCGCTGAAAGCCGCTCTCATCGAAGCTCGCCTCCTCGAAGCTCACCGAGAACGTCTTGAGCGGCGTATCCGAGAAGCGCTTGATGATCGCCGTGATCGTCGAGGAATCGAGCCCGCCGCTCAGGTATGCGCCGACGGGCACATCGGCCCGCAGGCGGATGCGGCTGGCATCGACGAGCAGCGCGTGGAATTCCTCCTTGATCTCCCCGAGCGGCCGGCGGTCGACGCCGTCCTTGTCCGCGAACGGCATGCGCCAGAACGTCTTCTTCGCGATCGTGCCGCGCGCGGCGCTGTAGAGAAGATGGGTCCCCGGCTCGAGCTCGCGCACCTCCTTGAACGGCGTGCGCGGCGGGAGCGGCGACCAGAACGTCACCGTCTGCGCGAGCGCCTGCGGATCGAGGCTCAGCGACAGCTCGGGCACATCGAGAAAGGACTTCATCTCCGAGGCGAAGAGCAGCGCGCCGCGGTGCATCAGCCAGAAGAGCGGCCGGATGCCCGCCCGGTCGCGCGCCAGAAACAGCTCCTCGCGCCGGCGATCCCAGATCGCGAGGCCGAACTGGCCGTTGAAACGATGCACGCAGTCCGGGCCGTACTCCTCGTACGCATGGAGGATCACCTCCGTGTCCGAATGCGTGTAGAAGGAGTGGCCGTGCGCCAGCAGCTCCTCCCTGAGCTCGACGAAGTTGAAGACCTCGCCGTTGTAGACGATCCAGAGCGATCGGTCCTCGTTGTGGATGGGCTGCGCGCCGGTCGCAAGGTCGATGATGCTCAGGCGCGCGTGGCCGAGCGCGGCGCGCGCGTCCGCGTAGGTGCCGAACTCATCAGGGCCGCGGTGCGCCAGGCGGAACGCCATGCGCGCCACGAGCTCGCGTTGCGGCGCGCCGCGCTCGGGCGCCACGATGCCGCAGATTCCACACATGCCGCCGCTCCTGGACGATTCCCGCGCGCCGGAGCCGCACACGGGAGCGACGCCGGCCCGAGAGCCGGGAAAACACCGATAGTAGCATATCGGCACGCCGGCGGAGGGCCGCACCGGCTTGAGGCCGCGCCGCCGACACGATAGGCTTGATGGCCATGAATCCCTTCGAGATCTATCTCCTGCGGCCCCCCGGCGGCGGCGCGCCGCCCGGCGCGATCCTCGATGCGCTGCTCCGCGACGGCCGCGTCGCCCTCGCGGCCGACGACCCCTCGCGCGCACACTATCGGAACCCCGACACCGGCGTCTTCTTCAGCCTCCTGCTCGGATCCGAGGTGACGGGGGCCTGGGAAGCGCGCCTCGCGGCGGCACGCCGCGCCGAGGACGAGTACGCCCCGCCGCCTCCCGAGGATGCGCCGGACGACGGGGCGGACGGCGGCCGCGGCGAAGAGGGGGACGACGGCCCCGAGGAGGAAGGGGTCGACGGCGCGCAGCTCGATGTCGAGCAGGCGCCCGCCATCATCGCGGTGCCGCTCCTCGTCATGGAGTTCTTCATGCGCGAGGCGCTCGCGTTCGCGGAATCCGCGGCGCGGGCCGCGGACCTGCTCGTCGATCTGCACGCGGAGGCCGAGGAAGGAGCCCCGGCGCCGTCGGGCGCGGACATCGCCTCGGCGTGGCTCCGCGCCCGCGGCGGCGCGGTCGCGAAGCTGGCCGAGACAAACGGCGGAGCCTTCGAGCTCCAGGTGCACGCGCACCACAGCGTGCGCGTCGAGCTCTGCGCCTGGAGCCCCGAGAAAGCCGCCGCCTGGTGGAGCTACGGGTCCACGTGCCGGTCCCTTGCCGAGGCGCTGGAGCCGCGCGGCGTCATCGTGCCCGTGCTCAAGGCCGTTCGCCACGAGGGAACGGTGAAGAGCCTCTGCGAATGGCGGCCGGGAACGCCCTGCGTGCTGCCGCGGACCGACCTGGTGCTCGTCCGCCGGGAACGAGAGCACAAGGGACTTTTCCGCACGCGCACGGTCGTCGAGGAGGGGCTCGTCCCGAACGCGCAGATCTGGAAGATCCTCGCCGCGCACAGCGAACAGCGCACGGAGCCCGCCGAGCTGCTCATTCACCGCTCGACGCCGCCCCAGATCGCCGCCCTCCTCGACGCCATGGCCCTGGAGCCCCTCGACCACGCCCGCAACGCGCTGCTCCTGGGCGTCGTCGACTGCGACATCGGGCCGCGCGCATGACCGACCGCCCCCCGTAGGTGGGCAAGACACCGGCAGGGCTCATCCAGGGTCGCAGCCGCGGCAACCGTTCACGGGGTTCTCTTCGTTTCCGTCCGAGGGCGCAGGCATCTCGTCAGAGATGGAAGACAAAGACCGAGGGCGCAGAGAAGAATACGGAAAGAGAACATCGCAATCGGCACGGAGCCACGCACCGTCTCCCGTTCCGTCCTCTGTGGCCTCTGTCTTCTCTGTGGTGAATCAGAAAGAGCGCCACGAAGGACGCCGGAATGTGATCCACTGAAGGCGGAGATTCGCGTGTTCGAGATGCCTTGTGAACGGTTACGTGGCTTCGCGGCTGCGTCCGTCTTTCCGTTCGCCGGCCTTCGGGCGTGCGCGGCCGATGCCGTTTCGTCAGTACGCCCCGAACTCCTGGATCGCGTCGAACATCGCCAGCACGTTCCCCAGCGGCGTCTCCTCGAGGATCGTGTCGTGGCTCGCGCCCGCGATGTAACCGCCTCCCGGCTTCATGATGCCGAGCACCTCGCGCGTCGCCGCGCGCACCGAATCCGGCGTGCCGTTGATGAGCACGTGGTGCGAATCGATCGCGCCGTTGAACACGATCTTCGCCCCGAAGTCGCGCTTGAGCGCGCGCAGGTCCATGCCCGCGCACGCGGGCTGGATCGCGTGGAGCCCGTCCAGCCCGGCCTCGATCATGAGCGGTATGAGCGGCGCGAATCCGCCGCAGCAGTGCATCATGACTTTCAGGCCGTACCGGTGCCCGAGGTCGGCGAATCTCCGGAGGTGCGGCACGAGAAAGCGCGCGAAGAGGTCGGGCCCGAGCAGCGGCCCGCCGCGGCTGCCGAAATCGTTGCCGATGAAGAATATGTCGATGACGTCGCCGGCCGCATCGAAGATGCGTTCGCTCACGGCCGCGTAGTAGCCCACGAGCGCCCCGAACAGGCGGTCGACGACCTCGGGCGCGTCGTACATGAGGAGGAGCAGGCGCTCCATGCCCAGGAGGTCGATCGCGTCGTGCCAGAACGGGGACCAGTCGCCCCCGAGGATCGCGAACTCGTCGTGCCGGCGCGCGGCCTCGCCGCGCAGGGCCGAGACGTCCATCCATGCGGGGTCCGGCCACGCGTAGGCATCGATGTCGGCGCACGTCTCGGCGTGCGCGAGCGGGTGGCTCGCCGCCTGGCCGTACCCCAGGCCGCGGCGCTCGACGCCGAACACCGTGCAGGAAACCATGCCCGGCGATTGCGGCAGCGGGGGCCCCGCGTAGCGCGCGACGACCCGCCTGAAGTCATCCGCGAACCTGCGCCGCAGCCCCTCGTCGTCGAGGCCGAGCGCGGCCTTGGCCTCGATCCAGAACTCGACCGAGGCGCCGCACCAGGCCGGCACCCGGTCGCCCTCGCGGTGCGCGAAGGCGGCCAGGACGCGTTCCCTGCTCGTCATTCGCAATGGAAGACCTCCTCCATGCCCGCCCACCACTCGCCCTCCTCGCGCGCCGCGAGCGGCTCGTGGCAGGGCTTGCACACGCTCCACCAGCGCCGGGTCTCGGGATCGGCGGCCATGCGCGCCATGTCGCCGGCGAAATCCGCGCCCGTGTACTCGAAGTAGCTGAAGAGCCACCCGTCCTTGTGGTAGATCGAGTAGTTGCGGATCTTGCAGGCCGCGATCATCGCCAGAACGCCCGGCCACACGGCCGCGTGCAGGCGCTTGTACTCGTCGAGCTTCCCGGGCTTGACGCGGATCACCATGCCGTAGCGCTGCATGCCGCCCCCTTCCTCACACGCCCACGTCCATGTCGAACTCGCCCAGATGCAGCGGGTAGCGGCCGCGCTCCTTGACGAGCGCGACCACCAGATCGTACGTCTCGGGCGCGACCGTGCCCGGGATCGAGTGATCGGATTGCACGATGTAGCCGCCGCCCTTGGCGGCGTTGAGCTTCGTCAGCACCTCGCGCGTCACCTTGTCGCGGTCGTTCGTCGCCAAGACGCGCACATCGATGTTGCCGTTGAACGCCCACCGGCGGCCGAAGCGCCGCTTGAGCGCCACGACATCGAGGCCCGCCTTGGCCTCCAGCGGATTGTACGCATCGACGCCGGCCTCGATCATGTCCTCGAAGAGCGCCGAGGCGTTCCCGCACCCGTGGTAGATCGTCTTCAGACCGGCCGCGTGCGCCGCCGCGCACAACCGGGCGAGCACGGGCTTGAAGACTTCGCGCCAGTAGCTCGGCGCGAAGAACATGCCGCGGTCGTAGGCCACGTCGCCCCAGATGTAGAGGCCCTGGAGCCTGCCGCGCGCCGCCTCGATCTGCGCCTCGGCGAACGCGACGAGGAAGTCGCCCAGGCGCGCAACGAACGCGGCGACCTTGTCGGGCTCCTCGGCGAGCTTGATGAGCGCGTTCTCCGGCCCGATGATCCGCCAGAGCATCTCGTAGGGCTCGCACACGCTCCCGAAGACGCAGAAATCCCGGGCGTACGCATCGACCCGCTCGACGAACGACGGGAGCCCGAGGTTGAGCGCATCGCCGACGGCGTTGATCTGGTCATCGATCCGGGCGGCGAACCTGCGCGCGTCGCGCCCGTCATCGAACCGGAAGGCCTCCATATCCTCGTAGCTCTTGACGCCGAAGTCCAGAAATCGCGGCATCGGACAGTTGTCCCTGAGCTCGATCACGGCCTCGAAGCCCGTGCGGACGACGGTGCGCCCGCCTTCGCGCGCGATGACCTCGATGGGCCGGATGTGCGGGTCCATGTTGGGCGTGATCACGATGAGATCGAGATCCCAGCGGCGGTACGGGTCGAACGCCCCGCCGCCGGCATAGGCGGCCGCGGCGTTGCGCACGAAGCTCGACCAGAAGAACTCGCCTATCGGCACGCGGTCGGCCTCGCGGCCCTCGAGCGCCGCGCGCACGCGCGCCGTCTTCTCCTCGGCGTTGCCCATGGCGACTCCTTACCCGCCCACCGTCTTCTTCGCGCTTCCCGGATACGCGATGAGGCTCTTCTGCGTGGGAATGTAGAGGACCCCATCGGCCGCGGTCGGCGTCGCGAGATGGGTCGGGAAGCGGGTCTTCGAGAGCACCTCCTTCGCGCTCTCCGCCTTGAGGACCCAGAGGACACCCGCTTCGGTGCTCGCGTACACCTTGCCGTCGGCGACGAAGGTCGAGGCCGTCCAGGCGCCCGCCCCCAGTTCGTGGAACCAGTGCCGCGCGCCGGTCTCGGCGTCGAAGCAGTGCAGACCGCCGCTCCAGTCGGCGATGTAGAGAAGGCCGCCGGCGATGGAGGGCGTCCCCAGGCTGCGGTCGACGAGCCCCGAGCCCCACACCTCCGTGCCCGTCGCGGCATCGACGCACGAGAGCCGTCCCTGGCCCTCGCCGTGCAAGGGGCTCTGGCCGATCGCCACGTAGACGCGATTCCCGTGGCACACGGGCGTCCCGATGATCTCGCTCGGCCCCTCCGGGCTCTTCTTGCTGTCCCGCGAGTACGGCACGGGCTCGCCGCGCCGCATGCGGTACTCGGGAGGGTTGCAGTCGAACGACCATGCCTTTGTGAGGGTCCGCACCCCGCCGCCCGCCGCGACCTCCGCGGGTTCGAAGGCGTACAGGATGCCATCGCCGCCGCCGAAGAAGACGAGCGTCCGCCCCTCGACCGTGCCGGCGGCCGGCGACGACCAGTGGCCGTGCAGCATGCGCCTGCCGATGCGCTCGTTGTCCGCGGCGACGAGTTTCCCGGTGCGTTTGTCGAGCGCGATCAGGGAAGGCGAATCCGGCCGCGCGATCTTGTCGTGCCGGTCGTCGATGCCGTTCGACGTGCAGGCGTAGATGCAGTCCCCGACGAGAAGCAGCGTGCTCCCGCACACGTCGTGCGGCACCGCATCGACCTCCTTGATCAGGTTGTAGATCCAGATGATGTCGCCGTCCGCGGGGCCCAGCGCGGGGCCGTCGCCGATGCCCATGTACGCGAGCTCGTCCACGAACGGCCCGTCGTTGCCGTTGCGCTGTCCCTCCCGGTCGCAGCAGATGACCTCGCCGCGGTTCCCCACGACGTAGACCCGCTCGCCGTCGACGACCGGACACGAGCAGATGCCGCAGCTCCACTGGTCGAAGTGGTACGGCGGCGTGAGCCCTTCCATGTAACGCGGGCTCGCGAGCTGCCAGAGCAGGGCGCCGGTCGCCTGGTCGAGGCAGCGCAGGGCCCCGCCGTTCGTGGGCCTGTAGCCGGAACGCGTGACGCCGGCATCGTTGCTCGCCGTGTAGACGCGCCCGCGGTCGATCGCCGGCATCGAGTACTGGCGGGTGCCGGTGCGCGCCTCCCAGAGCGGGGCGAGACCGTTGAGATCCGCGGGAAGACCCGCGGCGCCGGAAACCATGTTCGAATCGGGAAGCCCGCCCCAGCGGCAGACGAGGCCCCCGGGGGACGCGCCTTCCTGCGCCCCCCCGAGGAGGCACGCAAGGAGCGAGGCAGCGAGCGCAGACGCCATGACTCACCTCCCGGCGCGGTCCGGCCGCGCCGCGCGGCGTACGCAGGAAGGGCCCGCGCCCATGCCTCAAGCCGCATGCGGCTATGATAGCCCATGCAGGCGCGGTCCGGCAGCCCGGGCCGCGTGCGCCGGAAACGAAAGGACCCGCCGGGGCGCGCTCGGCGCCGCGGCGGGCCCCTCGAAACTCCCTCCGCGCGGGGAATCGGCGAGACGCTGCCGGCGGTCTTCTACGGAATCTCCGTACCGATGTAGGTCGGGCTCTGCGACACGGGCAGCTTCTCCCAGAACACCGTGGTCATGGCGTACTTGGGCGCGGCGCCAATGAGCCCGACCGGTATGTCGCTCTTGCGCAGGGGCACCTGGTAAATCGAAGGCACCTGGAACCCCATGTCGAAGAACGTCGACACGAACGCGCCCGCCACCGAGGTCTGCCCCCTGGAGGTGATCTTGTTCTCGGCGTAGAAGAGCCCCGCGACCTTGGTCTGCGCGCCGTCGAAGATGATCTCGCCGGGCGTCATCAGGCCGATGATGTTGGTCGAGGGATACGAATCGGTGGCCGCGGGATACCAGTTGCTGTTCAGCTTGACGAGCCCCGTCGCGACGATCGTACCCTTGCCGTTGTACGTGATCGTGTCCGAGGTGCCGGGCGTGCCCATGCCGAAGTCGCCCTCGATGTACACGATGCCGCTGACCGTCATCACTCCGCCGGACATGCTGATGCTGCCCTTGCCGGCCGGGTCAATGTACGAGAACTTCGAGGTCGTCTTGATGGTCTTCAGGACGTTGAGCATGCTGAAAGTGTTGATGACGAACGCCTGCGACTTGACATACTCCATGTACGTCGGATAAGTCTCGTACGGATCGTACAGGCTCGGAAACTCGGCGACATCCCCGAAGTCGTAGGGCGTATCCATACCGTTGTCCGAGTTCACGCTCGCGATGGCCGAATTGATGAAGATGCCGTCGTTGGTGAAGACCCCGTTCATCGACTCCTTCAGCGTGTTGAAGGGGTTGTTGGGCTCGCCGATCATCCCGTCGCCGTCCAGGGTGACCAGGCCGTTCCGGACGCGGAATTCGCTGCTGAGGCTCTGGACGGATTTGCCGTCTATCAGGACGCTGGGCAGCGGCGCAACCGCGTTGTCAAGCTCGACCGGCATGCCGGTGTACGTATTGATGACGGCGGACGAACCGCCCAGGTTCAGGGCCACATCCGTGGGCGCGAGGTTGTCGCCGAGGATGTGGACCGAGCCCGCGATCTTCATCTGGCCGGTGATCACCGTGCCGCCGCCGCCCGCGCCCGCGTAGATGGCGTTTTTCCAGACCGAAAGATCGTGGGCGCGCACGTACGTCTGGATCGCGGCGCGCCGCGCGCTCGAGTTGCCCGTGACCCGTATCCAGATCTCGCCGTCGCGGCCGGTCTCGCTCTTGATCTCGACCGCGTACGTGCCCGCGCCGAGCGAGTTGCCCGTCAACGCCAGCATGGTGTAGGAGTCGGGCGTGACCGTGCACGAGATGCCGTTGATCATCCCGTCGGTCCAGCTCCCGAAATCGGGATCGTTCACCAGGTCGAGGCGCAGTTCGCAGATCGCGCGCTCCAGACCCGCCTCGGCCAGCGCCAGCGCACGGGATTCATTGCGCTCGCGCTCGGCGGCGCGGACCTCGCTGAGCGTGAACATGTACAACGCCGCGCCGATCATGATGAACACCATGACGATGATGCACGACATGATCAGCACTCCTCCGCGCCGGCGCATCGCGCTGTTCCATCGCATATTGGTCGCTCCGTACCCCAGATATCCCGCACGCGCTCCCACGCGCTGCGGTATTCTTCACCCTTGCCGTTTCCGGTGCTTCCGCGCTGCGTGCTCGAAGCCCGCCGCCCGCCCCCCTCGCCGCGAAGCCGCGACGATCGGGGGCGTGTGCGGCGGACGCATCAGTTCCGCAGCCTGATCTTCATTGACGACTCCTCGTACAGGCATTCCCCGCTGGGCGTTTCCGCCTCGTCCTGGACGCCGACCATGAGCTCGAGGAGCGACGGCGCCGCCGGAGACCGCCTGACGCGAAACGAGGTCGCCTTGT
>JBFZCA010000135.1:0-7121 GCA_041308205.1 Planctomycetota bacterium
GAGAAGATTGTCCCGCAACTCAAGGCGGGAGTGTGCTGGGTCACTAGCCTGAAACGCACCATTGAGCATTACACCGGTGATAAGCGAAAGATCCGCCTGCGAAAGTTCGTATTCGCCGAGAACGAGAATCCCGGTCCGTATATTGACGGGAACCGGCAACTGAACGCTGACCCATCGATTCGTTACTACCACTTTGACGAGGTGCAGTTTCAATCCCTAGCCGACCTCGAGAACACGTCGATTCAGGAGATTTGACCCATGCCCGGCCATACCGAGCGCGATTTCGAGACAGCGATCGAAGCCGGGCTGACCGGCTCCGGCGGCTACGTGTCGCGAAGCCCGAGCGCCTGCGCTGACTCCGCCGCCTCGTCTCCCTTGCGTCCGAAGGGCGAAATGTGCCGCACGGCTGAGCGCCGGGCATGCTGAATATAGAGGTTCCGCGATGACGCGAGTGGCCATCAGCCGTGACCTGCTGTGCTGGGCACGCGAACGTGCCGGCCTCCATGTCGAAGACCTCATCGGCCGTTTCCCAAAGCTTGTCGCCTGGGAGCGCGGGGAGTTGTCGCCGACCTTTAGCCAACTGGAGGCCTTCGCCAAGGCCACCCACGTACCGTTTGGCTTCCTATTCCTGCCGGAACCGCCGGACCTGCCGATGCCAATCCCAGATTTCCGCACGTTGAGCAATCGGCACCCGGGCGCGGTCAGTCCGGACCTTCTGGATACCATCTACGCCATGCAACGCCGCCAAGCGTGGCTACGCGAGGAGCGGCTGGAATGCGATGCGGAGCCGCTCGCCTTCGTCGGCAGTGCCCGCCTGTCGGACGATCCGGATGCGGTCGGGCGGGAGATGCGTCGCCTGCTCGGGCTCAGCGACGGCTGGGCCGCGCGCGTGCGGACCTGGCAGGAGGCCGTCAGCGCGTTGCGCGCCTCCATCGAGGAGTTGGGCCTCATCGCAGTGATCAACGGCATCGTCGGCAACGACACCCATCGCCGACTGAACCTCGAGGAGTTCCGGGGCTTCGCCCTAAGCGACGAACTGGCACCGCTGATCTTCGTCAACGGCGCGGACGCCAAGTCGGCACAGATGTTCACGCTGGCCCATGAGCTGGCCCATGCCTGGCTCGGCGCGGAGGGGGCGGGACTTTCGGGGTTCCCCGGCATCTTCCCCGACGGCGGTCGCGTAGAGGCCTTTTGCGACCGGGCCGCAGCTGAGTTTCTCGTACCAGCGGCGGAACTGCGGACCCTGTGGCCGCGCGTGAAGCGCGACGCGTCGGCGTTTGAAATGCTCGCAAGCGAATTCAAGGTTAGCCCCATCGTCATCGGACGTAGGGCCATGGACTTGGGTCTGACGGACCGTGCGGCGTTCTTCGACTTCTATGACGCCTATGTCCAGCGGGAGAGAAAGCAGAAGAATCAAGGCGCCGGCGGCGGCAGCTTCTATAACAATCAAAACGTCCGTGTGGGCCAGTCGTTTGCCGTCCAGGTGATGCGCGCGGCCAAGGAGGGGCGGATCGGGTTCAAGGAGGCCTACGACTTGACTGGTTTGAACGGCGGCACCTTCCAGGAGTACGCGCGCCGCCTCGGGGTGGACCTGCCATGACGCCGGGACCGATCTATGTCATCGATTCCGATGTCTTCATCTCGGCCAAGAACGGCTACTACGCCTTTGTCATCTGCCCGGGCTTCTGGGATAGCCTGATCTACCATTACGAACAGGGTCGGGTGCATAGTCTGGACCGCATTCAGCAGGAGTTGCTCGCCGGGCGCAAAGACGAGGACCTGGTGAAGTGGGTAAGGAACGACGTACCCGATGGGTTCTTTGTGCCGAGCCAGGACGCGGACGTCATTCGGGCCTACCAGGACATCATGCTGTGGGTGCAACGCAATACGCAGTACGTCGACAATGCGAAGGCCAAGTTCGCGACAGAGGCAGACGGCTGGTTGGTGGCCTACGCCCGTGTGAAGGGTGCTCAGATCGTGACCAACGAGCAGCCCCGGCCCGAGGCGCGCAATCGCATCCTCCTGCCCGACGTGTGTAATCAATTCGGCGTGCGTTACCACGACACCTTCACCATGCTGAAATCTTTGGGCGTGCGTTATGATTTTGCGAGGGATAGCTGATGCCGGGACATGACGAAGCCGCATTTGAAGCCGCTATCGAGGCCGATCTCATCGGCTCCGGCGGCTATGAGAAGAGAGGCCCGAGTGACTATGACGAAGCACTCGCCCTGTTCCCGGACGATGTCACCGGCTTCCTGAAGGACAGCCAGCCGGCCAAGTGGGCGGCGCTAGAGTCGTTGCTCGGAGTGAAGACCGCCGCGACCGTGCTGGACAGCCTGGCCAAAGAACTGGACCTCAAGGGCACGCTCCACGTCCTGCGCCATGGGTTCAAGTGCTACGGCAAGACCCTGCGGCTCGCCTATTTCCGCCCGAACACCGCCATGAATCCCGGCGCGGCGGCGGACTACGCCAAGAACCGCCTGACCATCACCCGCCAGGTCGCCTTTACCTCGGTGATGAAGCGGGCGGATGGGAAGCACCGCCGCTGCATCATCGACGTGACCCTGGCCGTTAATGGCATCCCCGTCGTCACCGGCGAGTTGAAGAACCCCCTCACCGGGCAGCGCGGCGCCGATGCGATACAGCAGTACCAGACGGAGCGAGACGAGCGCGATCTGCTCTTCGCCTTCAAGAAGCGCGCCCTGGTTCACTTCGCCGTGGACCCGGACGAGGTCTGGATGACGACCCGGCTCCGGGGCAAGGAGACCCACTTCCTGCCCTTTAACCGGGGCCACAACCACGGGGCGGGCAACCCGCCGGTGGAGGGCAACTGGAAGACCCATTACCTGTGGGACGAGGTGCTGCAGGCCGACAGCCTGTTGGAGATCCTGCAACGCTTCATGCACCTGGAGGTGAAGGAGCGCCAGGTCACCACGACCAAGGGCGTCCGCACGGTGCGCAAAGAGACCATGATCTTCCCGCGCTATCACCAGCTCGACGCGGTGCGTGCCCTGGTCGCGCACGCGAAGGCCCATGGTTCGGGGCGAAACTACCTGGTCCAGCACTCGGCAGGTTCCGGCAAGTCGAACTCCATCGCCTGGCTGGCGCACCGGCTGGCGAGCCTGCACGACGCTCAGGACGAGAAGGTGTTTCACTCCGTCATCGTCATCACCGACCGGCGCGTGCTCGACCAGCAGTTGCAGGCGACCATCTACCAGTTCGAGCACAAGACCGGTGTGGTCGAGAAGATCGACGAAGATACCCAGCAGCTCGCCCGAGCGCTGTCCCAGGGTACGCCCATCGTTATCACGACCATCCAGAAGTTCCCCTTCATCTCCCGGGCGCTCTCGACGCTGGAGAAGAAAGGCTCTGGCGTCCAAATCGACACGGCGGGCAAACGCTTCGCCATCATCGTCGATGAGGCGCACTCGTCCCAGAGCGGGGAGACCGCAACCACGCTGAAGGGCATGCTGAACAAGGAAGGGATCGAGGCGGCCATTGTCGCCCAGCTCTCCGACGAGGAGGACGACGCCCTTTCCGATGAGGCCAAGGCGGCGGTATTGCGGGATGCGCTGAAGCGCGCCCGGCAGCCGAACCTGAGCTTCTTTGCCTTTACGGCGACGCCGAAGTTCAAGACCAAGGCCCTGTTCGATGAGCCCGGCCCGTCCGGCGCCTCACCCTTCCACGAATACAGCATGCGCCAGGCCATCGAGGAAGGCTTCATCATGGACGTGCTTCAAAACTACACCACCTATAAGCGCTTCTTTGGCCTGATCAAACAGATCGCGGACGATCCCGATGTGCCACGCAAGAAGGCCGCGAAGGCCCTGACGCGCTACCTGGAGCTGCATCCCGTCAATATCGAGCAGGTGGTTACCGTCATCGTCGAGCATTTCCGGCTCTACGTGATGCACGAGCTGGGCGGGCGGGCGAAGGCGATGGTGGTCACGGGCTCCCGCCTGGCCGCCGTGAAATACAAGCTGGCCTTTGATCGTTACATCAAGGATCAGGGCTACACCGGTATTCGCTCGCTGGTGGCCTTCTCGGGCACGGTAGAGGACCCGGACGACCCCGGCTCGTCCTACACCGAGGTCTCGATGAACGCCGGGCTCGCCGAGCGCGCGCTGCCGGAGGCCTTCGAGCGCGACGATTATCGGGTGCTCCTGGTGGCTGAGAAGTATCAAACCGGCTTCGATCAGCCCCTGTTGCAGACCATGTATGTGGTGAAGCGCCTCGCCGGCGTGCAGGCGGTGCAGACCCTCTCGCGGCTCAACCGCATCGCGCCCGGCAAGTCACGCACCTTCGTGCTGGATTTCGCCAACGAGGAGGATGACATCTACCAGGCGTTCAAGCCCTATTACGAGACGACGCCGGTTGGCGAGAACGCCGATCCGCAGCGACTTTCCGAACTGCAGTACCGCCTGCTGGAGTGGGCGATCTTCACGCCTGCGGACGTGACCGCCTTCGCCAAGGTTTGGTATCGCGCCAAGCGCGACCACTCGGCGAGCGATCATAAGGTGATGAACGCCGTGCTCGACGCCGTCGTGCAGCGCTTCGAGGAAAGAGAAGAGAAGGAGCGGGAGGAATTTCGCGGCCAGTTGACGGCCTATCGCAACCTCTACGCCTTCCTGTCGCAGATCATCCCTTACCAGGATAGCGACCTCGAACGGCTCTATGCCTTCGTGCGGAACCTGCTGGCAAAGCTTCCACCGCCGGGTGATGGTCAGGGCTTCGCTCTCGATGATGAGGTGGCGCTGCGGTTCTTTAGGCTGCAACAGATGACGGAGGGCTCCATCGACCTCGCGGAGGGCGAAGCCTATCCACTGAAGGGGCCGACCGATGTGGGCACTGGTGGGGTCAAGGATGAGGCGGTTGCCCTATCGAGCCTGATCGACCTCCTCAACGAGCGTTTCGGCACCGACTTCACCGAGGCGGATCAACTGTTTTTCGACCAGATACGGGCCTCGGCGGAAGACAATGAGAACATCGCGGAGGCGGCCCGCGCCAACAACTACGCGAACTTCGCCGCCTATCTCGATCGCATGCTGGATGAGCTGTTCATCGCGCGCATGGAGGGCAACGAGGAGATCTTCTCCCGGGTGATGACGGATGCCGAGTTCCGCTCGGCGGCCCATGAGCACCTTGCGCAGGAGGTATTCCGCCGGGTGCGAGAGCAAACGTAAGCCACGGGGCCGACGAAAATGACAAATAACACGAACAACAGCGGACTGTTTTGTCATCTATCCTCCGGGAGAATCGCGGAGCTGATCCGAACGGCGGAAGGGGCTGTTTGTTACGCCGGGCCAGGCATTCAGCAGGAACCGGCAAAGGCCATGGTAGAAGTCGCCAATCGCATCGGCCCAGAACTGATCACCGTCAGTCTGGACTTCGACGAGCGCGTCATGCGCATGGGATACGGCGACATCGCGGCCGTTCAGGTGCTACGCGACGCGGGGATCCTGATCAATAACGCCCCCGGCCTGCGCAGCGCGCTGATTATCGTGGACGGCGAGGGCTATACCTTCACCCCGACGCCGCTGTACCTCGAAGCGGAAAGCGTCAGCGATCTAGCCCGCAACGCCCTGCGTCTGTCGCCGGAACAGGTGGCCGAGGCGTTGGCCCGGTTGTCACCGGCGGCCAAGGCCATCGCCATGGCTCTTACCAGTGATCCGGCGGAAAAGGTGCGAATCGCCAGTCTTCCCGTCGAGGTGAGCACCTCCCAGGTCGATGAAAACCAGTTCAAACAGGTGGGCGAGAGCCTGAAGGAGGCCCCACCGGTCAGATTCGATCTGGCCCGCCAGGTGCGGGTGTTCGAGCCTTACCTGCAATATGTGGAACTGAGCCTGACCGGGGCCGCGATCCAACGTCATCGGCTCGCGATCCCGGCCAGTATTCAGAAACTCGGTGGCAGCAAAGACCTGGAAGGACGCCTGCGCACCACCTTCGATCTGATCGAGAAGGGTGGCAAGCTTTCGTCCAAGCCCTTGGAAGACGCGCTCAACGAAATCCGCAAGAACTTCACGCCTTCGCTGGGCAAGGATCACGGCCGGGTGGTGTTGAAGTCGGCCAAGCCGATCCTGGTCAAACGCCTCGACGAGTTCCGTAAGAGACTCGAAGAACATCAAAAGCAGGTGGGCGAGGAGCTTCAGAAGCATCTGGACGAGTCACGACAAACCATGGTCGATTATTACCTGCCTCCGGTCATGGAAACACCGCCCGATGCCTTGCTGGGCCAATCACTGTCGGGCAAGGTGACCGAGAACGGAGCGCGCCAGTGGCTGAATGCCGTACTGGCTCGCGTCATCCCCAGTGCTGAATCTTTGATCCAGGTGATGCGACTGGAGGATCGCTTCAAGGATGTGACCTACGAGACCCTAAACCGCGAGGATTTCCTGCAATCGGTCAAAGAGGCTTTCCCGAGCGTCGATTGGGACAAGGCGTATGCGGAATTCCGGGCGGCCGGTGAGGATGGCGCTTGTGAACAGGAAGAGTGAGCCGCTCCTTTGCGTGAGCCGGCGTAGGCGGGTGTCGAGACGCACCCCGAAAGGTCGACTGCCGCAGCCGTTACCAGTATGCGAGCATACGGAGTATTTCTATCCGGACGCGCCCAAGGGCCGGATCACCAACAGCCTGGGGCAGATATGGGCCTTCACCCAGGGCATCGCCAAGGTGTTTGGATCGTGCTGCCCAGCAAGCAAAAGCCCGCCATCCATGTCGTGAAGGACACCGGGGATTACAGCTCCGCCCCCGGCAGCGATGATGCTGTCCACAACTCCCGAAATCTCGCCCCGTGCCTCGCGCCGCACAGGGCCATCGCCGCCTGTTCTGGCAGGAACTGAAAGGCCGCAATCACCATCCGTCGCGTCACCGCGTCACTCATCGGCAGCGGCTCCTGGCAACGCCGCTGGTTCTTCATCCACCTCCATAGCCCTCTCATCGGCCCGGACGAAGGTCACCTGGATAGCCGCTGCTCCATCCACCCCGCTCAGCTCCGTCTTGTCCTTGAATACCGCCAGAGAGCGCCCCTCCATCTCCAAGGCTTTCGCCATGGCCGTCAGGTTGGTCTCGTGATATTCCTCCACTAATAGATGCCGATTCCCAACCTCATCCACTTGCACGAT
>JBFZCA010000136.1:0-4899 GCA_041308205.1 Planctomycetota bacterium
TCACGGTCACCGGCCTGGGGGGGACGGCACTCGAGCCGCGCGCGCCGGCCGATGCCCTCGGCGAGTCGGCCGAGCTTCTCGATCTGATGGGCGGCGCGGCCCATTGCGCGTGGCGCTTCGACCCCGCCCTCCCGGGCCTCGACAACCTCGCGCGGTTCGAGGCGCTCGCGCCGCGCGCGGCGGCGCTCGGCATCACGAGGCTCGTCATCAACTTCGCCTGCGACCCGGGCACCTATGCCCGCGTCGATGCACGGCTCCGGGAAGTTTTTCCGCACTGGCAGGCGGGGCTTCCCGGCATCGACCCCCCGTGGAAGGAGAAGACCGCGCGCGAGATTGTGGCGCGCGCGCAAGGTCTGGGCTTCACGACGTTTTGCTGCGCGGAGGGCAAGGGGCTCGGCGACGCGGTGCCGGGTCTCGGGCCGCCCGCGTGCGGCAGCTTCGCCTGGTTCTGCGCGCTCTCGGGCAGGACGCCCGCACACTCCAGGCGGCGCCCGTCGCGCCGGGGCTGCGGCTGCGCCGACTACTTCGACGTCGGCTGCTACGGCAAGTGGCACGCCTGCCACGGATGCCTTTACTGCTACGCGGGGTGAGACGGGCGGCACGCGCCGCCGCTTTGACGATGTCCCGCTCAGGCGCTACCATCGGTGCTCCGCGGCCCCTGCCGGGCCGCGGCGGCAGAGGAAAGGACGCGCGCATGCGACCCGTGATCTTGATCATTCGCGACGGCTGGGGCCTCAACCCGCGGGCCGACGGCAACGCCGTCGCCGCCGCCAGGACGCCGAACATCACGGCGTACAAGGCCGCGTACCCGTGGACGACGCTCGACTGCGCGGGCGAACCCGTCGGGCTTCCCGACGGCTACCAGGGCTCCTCCGAGGTCGGCCACCTCAACATGGGCGCGGGGCGCATCGTGATCCAGGAGCTCAAGCGCATCGACGACGGCCTCAGGACGGGCGAGCTCTTCCGCGTCGAGAAGTGGGGCCGCCTCACGGCGGGCTGGAAGGCGAGGAAGAGCACGCTCCACCTCCTCGGCCTGCTCCAGGACGAGGGCGTCCACGCGCACCAGGAGCACCTCTTCAAGATCATGCGCCGCGCCAGGGAGGAGAACCCCGGGGGTGCGATCGTCATCCACCCGTTCCTGGACGGCCGCGACACGCCGCCGCGCAGCACGCTCGAGTACATCGCCAAGCTGAACCTCGTCATGCGCGAGGTCGGCAATTGCCGCATCGGGACGGTCATGGGCCGGTACTACGGCATGGACCGCTCGAAGAACTGGAAGCTCACCGACACGGCCTACCATTGCCTCGTGTGCGCCGAGGGCCGCCGCGCCCCCTCTGCCGAGCGCGCGGTCGAGGAGTCGTACGCGCGCGACAAGACCCCGGACAACGTCGACATGTTCGACGAGTACGTGCCGCCGTACTGCATCGGCGGCTTCGCCGGCATCAAGGACGGCGATTGCGTGCTCCACACCAACTACCGCCAGGACCGCGCCATCCAGCTTGCCATGGCCTTCGTCGACCCGGCCTATCCGGGAGCGCTCGAGGCCAGGCCGAAGGTCGCGTTCGTCGGCCTGACGCGCTACTGGGATGCGTTCACGGACTACATGATGGGGCCCATCGACGAGGGCGGCGGCATGGAGAACCTCCTCGGCGAGGTGATCGCACGGGCCGGCCTCAACCAGCTCCGCATCGCCGAGACGCAGAAGTTCCGCCACGTGACGAGCTTCTTCAACGGCAAATCGACGACCCCGTATCCGAACGAGGATCAGGTGGAGGTGAAGAGCCGCTTCGATCCCGCGACCTTCGCGAGCCACCCGGAGATGGAGGCCTACCACGTCACCGAAGAGCTCCTGGCGCGCATCGAGCGGAAGACCTACCACTTCATCGCCGTCAACTACGCCAACGGCGACATGGTGGGGCACACGGGCAACTTCGATGCGGCGCGCCGGGCGATCGAGGTCGTGGACGAGTGCGTCGGCAAGGTCGTCGCGCGTATGCTCGCCCTGGACGCGCAGATCCTCATCACCGCCGACCACGGCAACTCCGAGGAGATGATCGACTACGAGACTGGCATGGTGAAGACGAGCCACACCCTGAATCCGGTCGAGTGCATCTACGTGGCGAGCGATTCGCCGGGCGCCAGGCTCAGGGAGCGCGGCAAGCTCGCCGACATCGCGCCCACGGTCCTCTCGCTCCTCGGCCTGCCGATTCCCGCGGAGATGACGGCCGACAACCTCATCACGGCGCCGGCGAAGACGCGGGGCTGACGTCGTCGACCCGCCGCGGGCGGCGCCGCCCGGCCTCGCATACTACGATATGATACGATATAATACAGTGTGATAAGCCACGGGAGGTCGAGCATGGACAAGGCGACGATTTCCTTTCGGATCGACGCTGACGCGAAACGCGCCCTGGATACGATCGCGTCCGCGTTGGATCGGGATCGCAGCTACGTGCTCAACGAGGCCGTTGCCGCCTACATCGAGGTCCAGAAGTGGCATCTCGCCCACATTCGGGAGGGGCTGCGGCAGGCCGAGGCCGGCGAGTTCGCGACCGATGCGAAGGTCGCCGGGGCCGCCAAGAAGTGGCGCACGTGAGAGTCTTCTGGACGCGCATCGCCCTCGCCGACATGGCGGCGGCATACGATTTCGTTGCGGCGGACGAACCTGCCGCGGCGAAGAAGATCCTGCGGCGGATCGACGGCGCGATCGGGTTGCTGCGCCGTTTTCCGGACATGGGCCGGCACGAGCGCGTCAAAGGCACGCGCGAAATCGTGGTTGCGGGGACGCCCTTCGTGGTCCCGTATCGCGTGCGGGAGAACCGAGTCGAGGTCCTGGCCGTCCTGCACGGCTCACGGCGCTGGCCGGAGCGCCTCTGAGCTTTCCGATACGGCTCTCTTCGAAACGGTCGCCACGTTTCCGGACGGCGGTGCTGCGACTCCGGCGACCACGCCTCCGCCTCGTGCGCCCGAGTTGCCGGCTTCTGCGGCGCGGCTGCGCACGCCACGACGCGAGCCCCCGGCCGGGGGGCCGTCGCTGCCGTCGCCGGATTGCATCCCCGGATGTCAGACTGTCGTGCACGGGCGCGGCGCACCCGACAGCGCCGGCCCGTGCGCGAAGAGATACGAGAGCATGTAGATGGCATCGGCTATGTCGACGCGGACGTCGCCGTTGACGTTGATGACGTTCGGGCAGGGCGCCTCCGCGTTCGCAAAGAGGTGGGACAAGATGGCGATGGCGTCCGCAATGTCGACCGTGCCGTCGCCGTTCGCATCGCCCGAGGCCTTGGCGCCCGTGTCCGTTCCGAAGAGAACCTGGGACTCGCCCTCCCCTTCGGCGACCGCGACGACGTCGATGGCGCCGTCCTCGTTCATATCGCCGAGCGCGTGCACGATCATGCGCTCCTCGATCGTCGGCGAGAACACCTCCCCGGCCGTGAACGCGACGGGCGCATCGGGCGCCGGCGCCAGGCCGCAGAGCACGCGGAGCTCCGTCGCGCCGGCCTCGGTCTCGGAAAGCGCGACGATATCCGGCAATCCGTCGCGGCTCATGTCGGCAAGCTCAACGTATCGCCCGCGGCCGCCGAGCGCGATCTCCACGGCCGCCTGGGCAGGCAGCCCGGCGCCCCGGTCGACCTGCGCACCCGAATACACGCTCACTCCTTGCCCCGTGCATGCAACCAGGTCGGCGCGGCCGTCGCGGTCGAAGTCAGCCGCGCGGAATCGATGCACATAGGCAGGGGCGCCCTGGAACAGCAGGGGGGAGACGACCATTCCGCCGAATGTGCCATCGCCGTTTCCGAAAAGCAGCACGGCATTGCTGCTGTTGCCGCTGGCTATGTCCAGACGTCCATCGCCGTCGTAATCTCCGAGCGCGAGCGCAAGCGTCGCCTCGGGCAGCCCGGCGTGCGCGAGGCTCTGAAACGTACGATCGCCGCTATTCAGGATGATCGAGAGCGCTGGCGCTGCCCCCGATCCCACGACGATGTCGCACGTCCCGTTGCCATCGAGGTCGCCGCAGGCCATATGCCACGAATGCTGCACCGTGGGAACAGACACGTCAGGCTCGAAAAGCTCGTCCCCCGGGAGCTCGTGCTCGCGTCCGAAAAGGACATGTATCTCCTCCGACCCGAGGCTCACGAGCGCCATGTCGGGATGCCCGTCGCGGTCGAAGTCCTCGACAAAAGCATCGCTCACCACGCCTGCCTCCGGCGCGAGCCGCCTCGGAAAGCCGCCGTTCCCATCGCCCAGCAGGGCATACGTGCCCGTGATCAGATCGAGATTCCCGTCCCCATCGATATCGGCCACGACGCACATGCCGAAGTTGAACCCGACGTTGAAAACCTCCCCGGGAAGGAAGGATCCTGGGCACGCGGCTACCGCGGCGCCTAGGCACGCCGCCAGCGCCCCGGCGGCCGTGTCGCGCCAATGAAACATGCCGGCGTCCTTCATGGCGCCTCCTACAAGACCCTCGACATCCAATCATATGGGTCTAGGGCGAGGGGTCAATGTTCCTCGCGGCGGAGGGGCGCCGGCACAAGGTCGAGCCCGTGCGGCTGATCGGACCGGATTTCGGTCCCTGGATATCGAGCATGAGACGCTGTAGGAGCGCCCCGCCTCACTTCTGCGCCGTGCTTGCCTTCCATGCGGCGAGGGCCTCGCGCAGGCGGGCGACGTCGTCACGGGGCATGGGCGCTCCGACGTGGCGGGTTCCGTCGGCGTCGTAGATCAGGAGGATGCGGTGGTCGGTCTTGCCGAGCGTGAGCTGTTCGGTGATCGTGCCGACGCGGCCGGCGGGAATCTCGTACGTGCGCGTGGGGAAGCGGTACGTCAGCCGCAGGGCCGAAGGGGAAAGACCGAGGAGGAAGAAGCGGCGCCAGTTGGCCCAGTAGGCGGAGGTGG
>JBFZCA010000137.1:0-19879 GCA_041308205.1 Planctomycetota bacterium
CGTCCGCGACGCGGCGCTCGCCGGCGCGAGGCTGCCCGAGGTCCGGGGGATTCGGCCGTGCCCGGGATCGCTCGTCCGGCGCGGGTCCGCCGCGGTCGCGGCCGCCGACCTCCCGGACGGCCAGACGGTTCTCCTGGAGATCGGCCGCGCGGGAGCCCGCGAAGCCCTCGGCGCGCCGATCGGATCGTTGCGCCCGGCGCGCGGCCCGACCGTGACCGCCTTCCCCCTCGATGCGGCGGTCCTCGATGCCTTCTGCCGGCGCTTGGAGCCCCCCAATCGCCCGCGGGCGCTCGGCGATGTCCCCCGGCTCGGCATCGGCACCCGCATGACGACCGCGGTGTGGCCCGGCATCTTCGCGGCGGCGGATCGCCGGGGCTTCGCCGCGAACACCATCCAGAACTCGGTTCGAGAGCTCAACCTCCTCGACGACCTCCTGGCGTGCCGCCCCGCGCCCGTCAACTACGCCTGCGGGTTCGGGACCATCGAGACCGGGTACACGGGAAGCTCGTGGGAGGGATTGTGGACGGCGGGAGTCCTGGCGGCGATGCGACATCCTCGCCGTCTCCAGTTCGGCGCGGACGCCGACCACGTGCAGGTCAAGCGCGGGCCCGAAGGCCTCCGGCGGGCCACGCGGGTCCTCGAAGCCGCCCGCTTCTACACGTTCTTCACGCTCGATCTTGCCGATGTCCTCGACTACGCGGCGCTCGGCGAGACCTCGCCGGCCGGCGCCGAGGAGCGGCTGCGCCGGAAGATCCGCGGGAGCCGGGAACGCCGCGAGGTCATCGCCTGGCACCGGCGGCCCCGCCGGATCGGCGGCCGGACATACCGGCTCGACTCGGCGAAGATCTGCCGATTCGCCGCGAAGTACTGGGCTGCGCTCGATGCCGCCTGCGAGCTCGCCGGGTTCGTGGCGGGGCTCAAGGGCGGCGAGCGCTTCGACCTGGAGCTCTCCATCGACGAGCATCCGCCCGAGATCGGCGCCTTCGACTGCCTGTCCTCGGACGAAGAGATCCTCTTCGTCCTGGAAGAGATCCGCCGCCGGGGCCTTCCCGTGACCCACATCGCCCCGAACTTCGGCCAGGAGAAGGGCTACGATTATCGCGGCGCCGGCGGGCCCCGCGGTCTGGAGAGAAGAATCCGGAGCGCCTTCGCCATCGCCGAGGAATTCGGGGTGCTCCTCGACATTCACTCGGCCGACGACCTCGAAGCTCCCGCCCGCCGGGCGATCCGCCGCGCGACCGGCGGGCGCGTCCACTACAAGGTCTCGCCGATGCTCCAGATCATCTTCGCCCGCGTGCTCGAGGAGCGATGCCCGGCGCTCTACCGCCGGTGGTGGGAGGACGCCCTCTCGTACGCACGGCGCGAGGCACGGGCCGGCTCCCCGCTCGGCGCCGCCTGCGTGAAGGCCTTCGAGGCGAACGGCCGGCGCTCGCCCGATGCGCCGGCCTTCCATCACTTCGGCTTCGCGTTCGTGGGGCGGCGCGATGCGCGCGGCCGCTTCTTGTGCCGGGACGAGTTCTACGGCCTGCGTCCCGATTTCTACCGGGCCTACCGGGAACGCATCGCGCGCTACCTCTGCGGCCTGGCCGATGACCTGTTCCGTCCCTCTCAGGAGTGAGGTTCCCGCATGCAGCTCTTCATCGACAGCACCGACCCCGAGGAAATCCTGCAGGCTCGCGAATGGGGCATCGTCGAGGGCGTGACGACGAATCCCACGCTCTTCGGCATGGCCGGCGGCGACGTGACGGCGGTTCTGCGCGGCGTCGTCGATGCGGCCCCCGGCCCCGTCCTCTGCCAGGCGATCGGCTGGCACGACATCGAGCCCCTGAAGGCCCAGGCCCGGTGGCTCCACCGCTTCTCCGAGAAGATCGTCGTCAAGCTGCCGATGTGCCCCGCGGGCTTGCAGGCCCTGCGCAGCCTCAAGCAGGAAGACCCGGCGATGCCGATCGCGGTGACCGCCATCGCGTCGATCGCGCAGGCCTACCTCGCCGCCAAGTGCGGCGCCGACATCGTGGCCCTCTTCAACGGCCCCCTCGATCAGGTCCTCGACCAGGAGGTCGAGATCGTCGCGCCGATCAAGAAGATCTTCGCGAACTACGGGCTCGAGGCGAAGATCCTCTCCTGCGGGCGGCTGCCGCGCGCGTTCGGGCGCTTCGCCGAGGAGGGGACCGATATCTGCACCTTCAGGTTCGAGTACCTGAAGCTCCTCTACGAGCATCCCTACACGGACAAGCGGATGACGGGATTCCTCGGCGACTGGAAGCGGGCCTTCGGCGACAAGACCTGGCCGGGGCTCGGCCCGGGCGGGCGCGAATCCGCGAAAGGACGGCCATGAACGAGGCCATGAACGGCGGACCTGCGGAACGACGGGCGGGAGCGCTCTTCGACCTGCGCGGCCGGACGGCGATCGTCACCGGCGGCGCGCGGGGCCTGGGGCGGCAGCACGCGCTCGCGCTTGCCGAGGCCGGCGCGAACGTCGCGATCTGCGACATCCTCCAGGCCGAGGGCGAGCGCACGTGCGGCGAGCTCGAAGCGCTCGGCGCGAAGGCGCTCTTCGGCCGGGTCGATGTCACGGTCGGGGAGGAGATCGACCGGTTCGTCGCCCGCGTCGATGCGGAGATGGGCCCGATCCGGGTGCTCGTCAACAACGCCGCCAGGCCTTCGGAAGGCGTCGCGCTCCAGGCCGTCGACGACGAGCTCTGGCGCCGCATCATCGACACGAACCTCTCGAGCGTCTTTTACTTCGGGAAGCGCGTGGCGCTGCGAATGATCGACAGGGGCGCGGGGGGGAGCATCATCAACGTCTCCTCGATGAACGCCTTCGTCATCAGCAACATCGCTCCCCGCCACAACGCGGCCTACTGCGCGGCGAAGGCGGGGATCGTGGGGCTCACCAAGGGCATGGCGGCCGAGTGGGCCCCGTACGGCATCCGCGTCAACGCGCTCGCGCCCGGCTACATTCTGACCGAGCAGACGGCGGCCAGCGCCGCCAATCCCGAGATCTACGCGCGCAACGTCGAGAACACTCCCATGAAGCGCTACGGGCGGATCGACGAGCTCAGGGGCGCCATCGTCTACCTGGCCTCGGACGCATCGTCGTTCATGACCGGCGCGGCCCTGACGGTGGACGGCGGGTACACGATCTGGTGACGGCCGGCGCGCGGGAACGGCGCGAGGAGGCGACGGATGGCGGAGGCGGCGCTCAAGAACCACATCGGCGGACGGTGGGTCGAATCATCGTCGGGCGAGACCGCCGAGGTCCGGAACCCGGCCGACCTCAGGGAGCTGCTCTGGCGCGTCCAGTCCTCGGGCAGGGAGGATGCCCGGCGCGCGATCGCGGCCGCGGCCGGCGCCTTTCCGGCGTGGGCGGCCGTCCCGGCGGCCGGCCGGGCGGAAATCCTGCAGCGCGCCCTGGCGGCGATCGTGCGGCGCCGGGAGGAGATCGCCGCCATCCTCAGCCGGGAGAACGGCAAGACGCTCGGAGAAGCCCGCGGAGAGCTGTCCTCCGCGATCAAGGAGATGGGCTGGCAGATCGCGGAGGGCCTGCGGCTCTGCGGGCAGACGGTTCCTTCCGAGAAGGAGGGCGTCTTCGCGTACACCGTCCGCCAGCCCCTCGGCGTCGCCGTCATCATCAGCCCCTGGAACTTCCCGTTCAACGTTCCCTGCCGGAAGTGCGTTCCGGCGCTCATGGCGGGCAACGCCGTGGTGTTCAAGCCGGCGAGCCTGACGCCGCGCGCCGGCGTCTGCTTCGTCGAGGCGTTCGTGGAAGCCGGCCTGCCGCCGGGAGTCCTCAACCTCGTGACGGGGCCCGGGAAGACGGTCGGAGACGAACTGGTCGCGAATCCCGCCGTCCGCGCCGTGTCGTTCACGGGCTCGACGCCGGTCGGGGCCGCGATTCACGCCAAGGCCGCGGCGACGCTGACTCGCACGCAGCTCGAGATGGGCGGCAAGAACCCCGTTGTCGTTCTTGCCGACGCCGACCTGGACGCCGCGGCCGACGCGGCGGTCGGCGCGGCCTACGCCTGCGCCGGGCAGTGGTGCACATCGACGAGCCGGGCGCTCGTCGAGGCGCCGGCGCTCGAGTTCTTCCGGAAGAAGGTCCTGGAGCGCGTCGCCGCGATTCGCGTCGGCGCCGGCAGCGATCCGGCGGCGACCATGGGCCCCGTGTGCGGCCCGGACCAGCTTCGCACGGTGCTCGCGCACATCGAGGCGGGCTTGAAAGAAGGAGCGACGCTGCTCGCCGGGGGCCGGCAGCTCCGCGAGGGCGCGCTCGCCCACGGCTGCTTCATCGAGCCCACCGTCTTGGGGGACGTGCGCCCGGACATGTCGATCGCCCGGGAGGAGATCTTCGGCCCGGTCCTGGCGATCATGCGGGTCGAGGATTTCGAGGAGGCCGTGGCCGTGGCGAACGATGTCGCCTTCGGCCTTGCCTCCTCGATCTACACGTCGTCGCTCGCGCGGGCAATGTCCTTCGTCGAGAGGACCGAGGCCGGTCTCACACACGTCAACATGCCGACGGCCCACAAGGAAGCCGGTCTTCCCTTCGGAGGGATCAAGGCCTCGGGCGTCGGGCTTCCCGAGGCGGGCGCGTCGGGCATCGAGTTCTTCACGCGCCACAAGGCGGTGTACATCAAGCACCGCTGAGGGCGCGGCGCCGCGGGAACAGCGGCCCCCCGTTCCGCGCAGTTCCGGCGAACCCGCGATTCCCGGGCCCGGATTGCAGGGGACGAGGATCCCTCAGTTGTGCGCGATGGGATCGAGATTCCCGTCGGGGTCGCTCTGGGCATAGCCATCGGCGGTGATGGAACCCAGCAGCAGCAAGCCGGCGACGTGAGGAGCGGCCATGGACGTCCCGCTCATGGTGGCCATGCGGCCCTTCTTGTAGAGCGAGAGGATGCCGACGCCGGGAGCGGCGAAGTCCACGGGCGGGTTGCCGTAGTTCGAGAAGGACGCCCAGACGTCGTCCGTCCCCACGGCCGACACGGTGCACACGTTGGCATGGTCGACGTGCGCCGGCGTGTAGAGCTCGGCATCGTCCGCGTCGTTGCCCGCGGCGATGGAAAAGAGGATTCCCATGTCGGCGGCGGCGATGACGGCCTCGTCGACGGCCGTCAGCGCGGCGCTGCCGGCGTACCCGCCGAGGCTCATGTTGGCGACGTCGCCGGGAGATCCGTTCGCGGCCACGTAGTCGACCCCGGCGATGATCCAGGACCACAAGCCGCTCCCGCGCCGGTCGAGCACCTTGACGGCGACCACGGGAGCCCCCGCCGCGACGCCGACCACGCCGACGCTGTTATCGATCGCCGCGATGATTCCGGCCACATGCGTCCCGTGGCCGTTGTCGTCGTCCGGCGTGGCGCTGCCGGTGAAGGTTCGAGAGGCGGCGACGTCCACGTTCAGATCGGGGTGGTCAAGGTCGATGCCCGTGTCGATGACCCAGGCCCGGTCGGCGCCGATGTAGGCGACGGGCCCTCCGACGCGCGCGATGCCCCACGGCACGACTTCCTCGGGCAAGGTAGTCGGCGGCGTGGCGGGCTTGGCGAACGCCCACGCCAGGCCGTCGGGCTCGACGTACTCGACGTCGGGATCTCCGAGCAGCCGGGCGAGGCGCGCATCCGGTATTCGCGCGGCGAATCCGCTCAGCGCCGTGCCATACACGTGCGTCGGAGCCAATCCGTGTCGGCGCGCCACGGCGGCGCCGTCCGCAGCGGACGGTTGCAGGACGACGATGTACTGCCCCGGGACCGCGTACTGCCCGCCGGGGCGAAGCTCCGCGGCCGACAGAGCGGATCCGATGACCAGAACGATGGCTGCCAGAAAAGCCGAGCACACTACCTTCTTCATGGCGGAGTCCTCCTCTCGGGGAACGAGCACGTTGTCCAACGCCGCTGCCGGTCAGCGCATCGATTACAGTATGCGCGCGCCGTGGACTTGTCAATCGGGCGCATCGGGCATCGCGTTCTTCACGCGCCGCACGGCGGTTTGCATCGAGCACCGTTCACGGTGCGGCGCCTCCTGCCGTCGTTCGCGTGGTCGCCGCGAGCGAGCGCGGGCTGGAGGACAGCACCGGCTCCCGATAGACTTCATCCGGTGAGCATGATGACGATTCCCGCTCTGTGTCTCGTTCTGTCCGCCCAGTTCACGGCGTACGAGTCGCGCGACGGCAACCCGTTTTCCGTGCCGGGCAAAGAGCGCGGGTTCGCGTTCGATCTCCGCGTCGAGGCCGCGGCGGCGCGGCCGCATCCCTGGCTCTTCATCTCGAAGAACGAGATCGAGAAGGCGCGGGAGGCGGGCCGGGACGCGCTCGCCGGCGAATTCTCGCGGCTCATCCGGGACGCCGAGACGGCGCTCGGCGCGACAACCGCCGCGCCGGACGAGCGCTGGTACGATGCCATCAAGGGCAAGCCCTTCGACGCGATCTATCCCGAGGTCTACGCCCGAACCGCGCGCGAGCCCGCCGCCGCCTGGCGCTCCGCGCTGACCCTCGCCCGGGCGTGGGCGCTCGGCGGCCGCGCCGAGTTCCTCGCCCCGGTCGTCGCGCAGCTCCGCGCGTGGGCGTCTTACCGGTTCGCCGTCGAGCACTACGATGCCGGCCTGAACTACGCGATATGGGCCGTGATGGCGCTCGAGTGCTGCGACCTCGTCTTCGACGAGCTGGGGCGCGACGAGCGCGCGGCGCTCGCCGGATTCTTCGGCCGCGCGCTCGGCGCGGTGCTCCGCAACGACTGCTTCTGGCTCGAGTACGACATCGGCGGCGGGCTCAACAACCACCTCGCCTGGCATCGGTACGCCGCGGCCGCCATCGGCCTCTTCTGGGGCGAGACGGCGGTCGTCGACTTCGCGCGCAACGGCGCGCGTTCCCTGAGCGAGCTTGCCGAGCGCGGGCTGCGCGACCGCGGCCTGTGGCTCGAGGGGAGCATTCCCTATCACCTGACGGCGCAGTACCCCATCATCGCGGCGCTGCGCCTCTACCGCCGCGCGGGCCTGGATCTTCCGCCGCTTGCCGGCGGGAGATCGTTCCAGGACTTCTATCGAGGGCTCGCCCACGTCGTCTTTCCGGACCTGTCGCTGCCGCCGCTCGGCGATGCCTACGGCCTGCGCACGTATCTCCCGGACGCGGCCGCGTGGCACATCGCGGCCGAGCTGTGGCCGGACGGCCTCGCGGCCTTCATGCTCTCGCGCAGAACCAAGGCGGATCCGTGGGCGGCGCTCGCTTCGCCCCCGCCTTCCGCATCTCCCGAACCGCCCGTGCTGGCGAGCGAGCTTCTCACCGAGCACGGCTACGCGATCTTGCGCGTGCCGGAGGGCCCGCCCTCGGCGGCGCAGGCGATGGTCTTCGCGACCTACGATGCCGACGGCGTCCACAGCAACGCGGACAAGCTCTCCTTCATGCTCTTTGCGGGCGGGAGGCTCTGGCTGGAGGACAGGGAGGCGGTGACGGGCGCGGTTCACTCGTTCTCGGCCGATGTCCAGCGCACGCTGAACCGCCACACGATCTGCCACAACACGCTGCTCGTCGACTGGCAGGCGCAGCGCGGGACGGGCGAGAAGCTCGACCTGGTCGGCTTCAGGCGCGGCGAGAGCTTCGCGCACGTCACCCTCGCCGACCTTCGGGGACGCCTCTACGCCGGCGTGCGCCAGATGCGAAGCATCGTTCTCATGCCGGATGCCTGCCTCGACATTCTCACCGTGGCGGCCGACCGCCCCGCGGCCTTCATCGTCCCGCTGCACGCGGCCGGCGAAATCGCGAGCCCCGCCCTCCAGTGGCGCGCCGCCGCGCTTCCCGAAGGGCGCCCGTGGTCGTGGCTCGCCCGGCCCCGCAAGGTCGAGCGCGCGGGCACGCTGCGCTTCTCGTTCGCGGCCGGAGACGACCGCCTCGCCGTCCTCAGCATGTGCCCGCCCGACGCCGCGGCCTGGCTGATCGACTTCCCGGCGCGCGATGACGGCTCGGCGTACAAACCGCTCCTCCTTCGGGTTCTCGAGGGCGATCGCGCGCGCTTCATCCATCTTTTCTTCTTCGGCGCCGGCCCCGAGCCGCGCGTCGAGTGCCGCGACCTGGGCGGCGACCGCCTCCTGCGCGTCGCGATCCGGCGCGAGGGCTCGGGGGAGCAGGTCTTCATCCTGCCCGCGCTGCCGTGAAACGCGGCGATGGTGCGCGCACGGCTCCCGGCGCCGATGTGGGCTCCGGCACAAGACATTGACGCGGAGATGCGGAGTGCGTACCATGCATGGTCTTGGGTTGCCCGATTCCTGGAGAAAACGGAGTCACCCTTCCGAACGGCCCCCGGAACGATAGGGGCGTTGACTGGAACGCGCATACGAAAGAGAGGATCCGCCATGACACGAATAATTGCCGCCCTCGCCGTCGTTACGCTTCTCTCGGCTTGCGAGCGAGCGTCCGCCCCGCCGCCCGCGCCGACTCCGGCCCCGGATGCACCGCCGGCTGTCGCCCCGGAGGCTCCGGCGGCCCCGGCAGCTCCCGAGGCCCCGGCAGCTCCCGAGGCCCCGGCCCCGACCCCGGCAGCTCCCGAGGCTGTCGTCACTCCGCCTCCGGCCGCGAGCGAAGGGACCGATGCGACCATCGCCGGCGCCGAGCTGCCGAAAGAGCTCGACGGCGCCGTCGAACCTTCGATGACGACGGACAAACTGAAGGAGCTGATCGGCAACCTGAACATCGACACCGTCAAGGCGCTCGCCGACAAGATCCTCCAGGCCATCCAGGGCCAGGAAGGGGTGGCGAAGAACCTCGGCGACCAGATCGCAGGCCTGAGCCTTACCGACTTGACGAAGAGCGCCGAGCTGAAAAGCTCCCTCGAAACGACCACGACCACCATCGCCGGGCTCAAAGACAAGCTCAAGGCGGTGGTTGACAAGCTGACGGCGAGCGGGGTCGACATCTCGAAGTACACCGCGTTCTTGAACAAGTAAGGCCGCGGCAGGTCCGGAAGAATGCGTCTTCGGCTCAGCGAGCCGTCCTGAGGCTTGAATCCCCGCGCGAGCGCACGCTGAGCCGCCGCACGATCTGCCGCATGAGAGCTCTCGCGGGCGGGCCTGACGCGCGGCAGCGGCGCCGCCTTCATTCGCGCTCGAATTCCTCCCAGCGCCGGTACGCCTCGGCCAGCTCGAGCTCCAGCGCGTCGAGGCGCGCCTTCTTCCGGGCGATTTCCGCGCCATCCTGCCGGTAGAAGAGCGGATCGGCCATGGCTCCGTAGAGCGCGCGCTGCTCCGCCTCGAGCGCGTCGATGCGGGCGGGCAGCGACTCGAGCTCGCGCTTGTCCTTGTAGCTGAGCTTGCGCGGGCCCTCGGGTCGGACGCGCGCGTTCCTTGCCGCAGCCGGGGCCTTGCGCGATCCGGACGGCGTCTCGACGGCGCGCTGTCGGACCACGTCGTCGTAGCCGCCCACGTACTCGCCGACCCGACCGCCTCCCTCCAGTACGAGCGTGCTCGTCACCACGTTCGTGAGAAACGTCCGGTCGTGGGTCACGAGGAGGAGCGTGCCGGAGAATCCGACCAGGAGCTCCTCGAGCAGCTCGAGCGTCTCGAGGTCGAGATCGTTGGTGGGCTCGTCCATGACCAGGAGGTTGCACGGCCGGGTGAAGAGGCGCGCGAGCAGCAGGCGGTTGCGCTCGCCTCCCGAAAGGACTCGCACGAGGGTTCGCGCCCGGTCGGGGGGGAACAGGAAATCGCTCAGATAGCTGAGGACGTGCCGCGGTCTTCCGTTGACGGTGAGCGTCTCTCGGCCCTGGCCGATGTTCTCGACGGCGGTCTTGTCCTCATCGAGCTGCGCGCGAAGCTGATCGAAGTAGACGGCCTCCAGGCGCGTGCCGAGGTGCACGGCGCCCCGATCGGGCGCCAGGTCTCCCAGGAGGAGGCGGAGGAGCGAAGTCTTGCCCGAACCGTTCGGGCCGATGATTCCGACCTTGTCGCCGCGCAGAATGGTGGTCGAGAAGTCGCGCACGATGGGCGTGCCGCCGTAACCGAAGGAGACGCCTTCCGCGCGGACGACGAGACGGCCCGAGCGTTCGGCCTCCTGGACGAGCAGTTGCACCGAGCCGATTCGCTCGCGGCGGTCGCGCCGCTCGGCGCGCATGCGCTCGAGGGCGCGCACCCTGCCCATGTTCCGCGTGCGGCGCGCCTTGATGCCCTGCCGGATCCAGACTTCCTCCTGGGCGAGTTTCTTGTCGAACGATGCCTCCTGCGCCGCCTCGGCCTGAAGCTCGGCTTCCTTGCGCGCGAGGTACGTGTCGTAGCCGCAGGCGTAGCTCGTGAGCCGGCCGCGCTCCACATCGACGATTCGGGTGGCCAGCGCGCGCAGGAACGCCCGGTCGTGGGTGACGAACACGGTGGTGCCGTTGAAGCGCAGCAGGAAATCCTCGAGCCGGCAGATCGCATCGATATCGAAGTGATTCGTGGGCTCGTCCAGGAGCAGGAGGTCGGGCGCTCCCGCCAGGCCGCGGGCCAGGAGCACGCGGCGCTTGAGCCCGGCCGAGAGCTGCTCGAAAAGGGCGCGCGGGTCGAGCTCCATGCGCGAGAGCACGCGCTCGACCTGCTGGGGACCGCGCCAGGCCTCGCCGTGGTGCGTCCCGTCATCCGGCCCCTTCGCGGCCGCGAGCCCCGCGGCGACGATGTCGAAGACCGTGCCGTGCAGCCCCTCGGGCGTTTCCTGGTCGAGGAGGGCGACCCGCAGATCCGCGCGGCGCACGATCTCGCCGTCGTCGGGCGCGATGTCACCGCGCAGCGCGCGCAGGAGGGTCGATTTCCCGGCCCCGTTCCTGCCGAGAAGGCACACCCGCTCGCCCTTTTCGATGTGAAGAGTGGCGTGCTCGAGCACGGGGGACGCGCCGAACGCGATGGTGATGTCCTGGACGCTGACAAGCGCCATGCCTGACCTCTCGAGCTCCCGATCGTCCGTCGCGCGACCGCCGGAGCTTGTGCAAGGCTACAGCCTGTCGGGCCGCGCGGGAAGCGTGGCGGACCCGGCCCGGCAGCGGGCAGCGCCGGTCGACTCCCGCGCATTCCTTGCCAAGACGCTGTCGCCCCGCATATACTGCATGTCTGTTGCGGGTCGTGCGCGGGGTCGCGCGTTTCCCTGATTCCAGTTCCGCGCGCCGGCCGCGAGATCGTCCGTCACTACCGGAGCGCCGTCCCATGAACACGAACCACGTGCGTGTACGGTCGTTGCCGCGCCGGGCCTTCCTCGCGCGGTCGCTGGCGGCGGGAGGGGCTGCGATGATGCCGAGCATCGTCCCGGCGCGCGCGCTCGGGCGCGAAGGCGGCGCGGCGGCGAGCGAGCGGATCGTGCTCGGCGCGATCGGGCTCGGCCCGCGCGGCCAGTACGTGCTCTCGTGCATGCTGCCCGAGCGCGATGTGCAGTTCGTCGCGGCGTGCGATGTGCAGCGGAGCCGGCGCGAGCGCGGCAAGGAGATGATCGACGAGCGCAACGGCAACCGCGACTGCGCCCTGTACCGCGACATGTTCGAACTCCTGGCGCGGCCGGACATCGATGCCGTGCTCGTCGCGACGGGCGACAGGTGGCATACGCTCGCGTCGATCCTCTCCGCGAAGGCCGGCAAGGACGTCTACAGCGAGAAGCCCTGCGGGCTCACGATCGGCCAGGTCCAGGACCTCGCGGACGCGATGCGGCGCATGGGCCGGGTGTTCCAGGCGGGAACGCAGCGGCGCAGCCAGCGCAACTTCCAGTACGCGGTCGAGCTGGCTCGGACCGGCGCGCTGGGGCGGCTCAGGACCCTGCACGCCTCGGTCTATCGCCCTCACGAGCGCTACGACTGGCTGCCGGCGGAACCCGAGCCGCCTCCCGATGAGTGCGACTGGGATCGATGGCTCGGTCCGTGTCCGTGGCGGCCCTACAACCGCGCCTACGTCAACGGCGGGTGGCGCGGTCACCACGATTTCGAGGCCGGCGCCAACTTCCTCGACTGGGGCGCCCACACGCTGGACCTGTGCCAGTGGGCCAACAGCGCCGACCACACGACGCCCATCGAATTCGAGACGGGTCCCTCGGGCGTCACGGCGCGGTACGCCAACGGCGTCGCGCTCATCTGCGATTTCCTGGCGACGCCCTTCGGCGACCGCGCGCCCCAGTATCGCACCTCGACGGGCACCTGCCCGGTGAGGTTCGAGGGGGACGAGGGCTGGGTCGAGACGGGCGACAACGGGGAGATCGTGCTCTCCGAAAGCCTGGCGAAGACCCGCGGGAAGGTCTTCGCCGCGCCGGGAACGAGTGCCGCCGAGCACGCCCGGAACTTCTTCGACTGCGTCAAGTCGAGGGGCGTGACGGTGTGCAATCCCGAGGTGATGCGCCGCTCGCACATCGCGAGCTTCGCGGCCGCGCTCTCCTGGCAACTGGGCCGCACGCTCGTCTTCGACCCCGTCAAGGAGGAGTTCGCCGGCGACGAGGAGGCCAACCGCGCGCGCCGCCGCGCGATGCGCGAACCGTGGCACATCTGAGAAACGGCGGAAGCTCACCGCGCCGTGGAAAGGCGGGCACGATGATCGCACGATACACGCTCATGACGCTTGCGGCCGCAAGCCTGACATTCCCGCGAGCCTGCGCCGCCGCCGATGCCGGCGAGAAGACGCTCGGGACGCCCGAGCTCATCGCCGTTCTGAAATCCGATGCCGCGCTCTTCGAGAAGGCGCAGGCGTGCCGGCAGCTTGCCGGCCGCGGCGCCGAGGAGGCCGTGCCGGCGCTGGCGCCGCTCCTCGGCGACGAGAAGCTCGCCGCCTACGCGCGAGACGCGCTCGAGAAGATCGACGATCCCGCAGCCGGCGATGCGCTCCGCGCAGCGCTGGGCACGCTCGAGGGGAAACTCCTCGCGGGCGCGGTCAACTCGATCGGCGTGCGCGGCGATGCGCAGGCCGTCTCCGCGTTGAGCGCGCTGGCGCTCGATCCCGCCTCGGGCGCGGCTCCCGAAGCCTTGCCGGCCCTGGGCCGGATCGCCACGGCGGAGGCGCTCGATGTGCTCACGCGGGCGCTCGCCTCAGGACCCGTGGAGCTGCGACCGGCCGCGGCGGAAGCGTGCGTGCTCGCCGCCGAGCGGCAGGCGGCCCGGGGCGCCCGCGATGTCGCGACCAGGCTCTACGATGCCGTTCGCCTGGCCGATGTGCCCGCGCCGCTTCGGGCGGCCGCGACGCGCGGGGCGATCATCATGCGCGGGTCCGCGGGCCTGTCGCTTCTCTTCGAGGCGCTGCAGTCGGACAACGACATCGTGCGCGGGGCGGTCCTCGGGTCGCTCCGCCGCGACCTATCGGATCCCGAGGTGACCCGGGCGCTGGCCGCGGAGCTGGGCAGGCTGCGGCCGGCGCTCCAGGCATTGCTGATTCCGGTGCTGGCGGATCGCGACGAACCGACCGCACAGAAGGCGGTCGAGACCGCGGCGGGGAGCGGCACGGAGGAAGTGCGCGTCGCCGCATTGACGGCGCTGCGGGACCGCGGCGGCGCGAAGGCTCTCGCGATCGTTGCGGCGCGCGCGGCGGACGTCGATCCGCGCGTCCGCGCGGATGCCGCCGTCGTTCTGGGCGAGTGGCGCAGCGTGGACGCCGGGCAGGCGCTTCTCGCGCTCGCCAGGAATGCGGGCGACGACCAGGATGCGCTGCGCGCATTCCGCGCCCTCGGCGCGCTCGTCCGGCACGCGGAATCCTCGGACGATCGTAAGCTCGCTCTCGCGCGCGAAGCCCTCGCCGTCGCCGAGAGCGACGAGGAGAAGCGGCCCCTGATCGACGCGCTCGGCGATGCCGGCGACGCCGGCGCCTTCGCGCTGCTCGGCGAGCTCTTCGGCACGCCGAGCCTGCGGGAGGACGCCTGCAAGGCCGCCGTGGCGGTGGCCGAGCGCATCGTCCGCATCGCGCCCGACGAGGTCGAAGCTGCGATGAAGAAGGTCATGGCGGCGACGCGGCACGAGGATTGCGCCGGCCGGGCGGCCAAGGCGATCGACCGCGCGAAAGAGGAGCGGGAGGCGCGCGCCAAGGCGAAGTGAGCGCGCCGCGCGGCCGGCCGCGCCGGGATCTCCGCGCGGCGAATGCGCGGGTTCCTCACTCGAAGCGGGCGTACCTGAGAACCCGCTCCCGCCGTTTCCCCCGCACCTTGAAATCCGCGGGGTCGCGCAGGCGGCCGCGCGCGCGAAGCGCGATGATGCGGTCCGCCGCGGCGGGGCCTATGCCGGGGATGCGCAGGAGCGTCTCGCGGGGCGCGGCGTGAATGTCGACGGGGAAGAAGCCGGGGTGCGCGTCGGCCCACAGTTGCTTGGGATCCTCGCCGAGCGAGAGCTTTCCCCCGGCGTCGAAGAGGATGTCCCCGAGGCCGAATCCGTACTTGCGGAACAGGAAGTCGACCTGGTAGAGCCGGTGCTCGCGCATGAGCATGTCGGCCTCCGGCGCCCGCTCGCCCGGAATCTCGGGCGCGCCGAGCCCGCGCTGGTAGGCCGAGAAGTACACGCGGTCAAGACGCAGCCGCTCGTAGAGCGCGTGCGTGTACTTGACGATCTCGGCGTCGGTCTCGTCTGACGCGCCGACGATGAACTGCGTCGTCTGCTTGACGCGCGCGTACCGCTCGCCCCGCGCGGTCAGCGCGCTTATGCGCCTGAGCGGCCGGATGATGTCCTGGAGGTAGCGCTTGCGCGTCGAGAGCTTGGCGAAGCGCTCCTCGCCCGGCGTCTCGATGTTGACCGATACGGCGCTCGCGAGCGACAGCGTTTCCTCGATCGCGGCGTCGGAGGCGCCCGGCAGCACCTTGAGGTGAATGTAGCCGCGAAACGCGTGCGTGCGGCGCAGAATTCGCGCCGTCGCGTTCATCAGCTCCATCGTGTGATCCGGGCTCCCGATGACGCCCGAGCTCAGGAAGAGGCCGAAGACCTTGTCCGCCCGCACGTAGTCGAGGAACACGCGCGCCATGTCCTCGGGCGCGATCGTGCAGCGCCTGACGTCGGCGCCGGTTCGGTAGGGGCAGTAGCCGCAGTCGTTCACGCAGGCGTTCGAGAGGAGCGTCTTCAGCATGACCGAGTAGCCGCCGCGCGGCAGCGCCACGGGATACAGCCACGTGCCGTCCTTGCCGCGATGGCGCCGGTCGCGGTCGTTCGTGCCGCAGGCGCAGGCAAGATCGTACTGAGAGGCTTCGGAGAGAAGCTCGAGCTTCTCCCGCGTGTCGGGGGCGTGCAGGATGGCGGGTGTTCCGCAGGTTCCTTTCACGGCATGTTGCTCCGCGCGGTTCACACCCGGGGCTTGCGCCCATTTGAACGCATGCGCGGGGGGAAGTAAAGGCCGCGCGCGCCCGGGCGCCGGCTCCGGACAGCCGGGCGCCCGCCGCGTGTGGACAGGCGGCCGGCCGGAGAGTACGCTGAACGTTCCGGTGTGTGCGCCGATCATGGCCCGGCGCGCGAGAAGAGCGAGGTGATATCCATGCGCATCCGAGAACGTCTCTGCCGCGCCGCCTGCGTCGCGCTTTCCGTGGGACTGTGCGGCCTCCTTCACGGCGCGCCGGCGCCCGCCGGGAAGATGCTGGTCTCGTTCTCGGGCGAGTTCGATCTCGGCGCGGTCGTCCGCCAGGATGCCGCGGCGGAGCTCGTCGGGGACGAGCTCGCGCGGGCTCTTCGCGTCACGACCGGGCACGGCTCGCCGTGGCCCGGCGTCACCTTCAAGGCGCCCGGCGGGGCGTGGGACCTCTCGGCGTACGGCGAGGTTGGTTTCCGCGTCGCGAACCTCGGTCCCCGGCCGGCGCAGATTCACTGCCGCGTCGATTCCCCGGGCGGCGACGGCGTCAAGAACTGCGTCACGGCGCACCTGGAGCTGGCCGCCGGCCAGTCCGGGCGGCTGCGCGTGCCCCTCCGGCGCCAGCTTCCCGCCGCGCTGTCCGAGAAGCTCTTCGGCATGCGCGGGTATCCCGGCGGGTACGCCAAGGAGGACGGCCTCGATGCGTCGCGGGTCACACAGATCATCATCTTCCTCAGTCGGCCTGCCGAGGACTGCTCGTTTCAGCTCGGGCCGATTTCGGCCGAGGGCAGCCCCGCGCCCGAGGCCTGGCTCTCCATGCCGCCCGAGAAGTTCTTCCCCATGATCGATCGGTTCGGCCAGTTCGTTCACAAGGACTGGCCCGGCAAGACGCGGTCCGAGGAGGACCTCGCCGCCGCGATCAAGAGCGAGGAGGCCGACGCGGCCGCGCACGCGGGCCCCGCCGACTGGAACAAGTACGGGGGGTGGAAGAGCGGCCCGAAGCTGAAGGCGACGGGGTTCTTCTATCCCGCCGTGCACGAGGGCAAGTGGTGGCTCGTCGATCCGGAGGGATGCCTCTTCTGGTCGCACGGCCCGGACTGCGTCGGCTCTTCGCAGGGAACGACGCCGATCACCGACCGGGAGTTCTACTTCGCCGATCTGCCGGGCGAGGGCGCGGCCCTCGCGGTCTTCTACGGGCAGGGCTCGTGGGCGCCGCACGGCTACTACAAGGACAAGGGCGCGTACCGGACGTACAACTTCACCGGCGCGAACCTCGCGCGAAAGCACGGGGAGAGCTGGTCGGAGAAGGCGGCCGAGGCCGCCCATCGGCGGTTGCGGTCCTGGTCGATGAACACGATCGCGAACTGGTCCGATGCGCGCATCTACCTCATGCGCAAGACGCCGTACGTCGTGTCGGCCGGAAGCGGCGGCGCGAAGCCCATCGAGGGGAGCACGGGCTACTGGGGCCAGTTTCCCGACCCCTTCGATCCGTCCTTTCGCAGGGCCGTCGCGCGGCGCATGGAGTACGAGCGCGACAGGTCGGCCGGCGACTCGTGGTGCATCGGCTACTTCGTCGACAACGAGCTCGGCTGGGGCGACGAGCTCTCGCTCGCGAAGGCGGCGCTGGCGTCGCCTCCCGAGCAGGCGGCCAAGAAGGCGTTCCTGGAAGATCTCAAGCGGAAGTACGCGGATATCGGCGCGCTCAACGCCGCATGGGGCACGGCGCACGAGTCGTGGGAAGCGCTGGCCGAGAGCCGCACAGAGCCCGATGAGAAGAAGGCCCGCGAGGACCTGGCCGCGTGCTACACGCGCATCGCCGAGGAGTACTTCCGCGTGTGCCGGGAAGAGGTGAAGCGCGTCGCCCCGGACAACCTCTACCTCGGCTGCCGGTTCGCGTGGGTCAACGACCGCGGCGCCCGGGCGGCCGCCAAGCACTGCGACGTCATCGGGTACAACCTCTACAAGGACAGCGTCGCGGATTTCAAGCTGCCCGGCGGCATCGACAAGCCCGTCATCATCGGCGAGTTCCACTTCGGGGCCCTCGACCGGGGCATGTTCCACACGGGGCTGCGGCCGACGGCGAATCAAGAGGCGCGCGCGGCGGCCTACGCAAGCTACGTCACGGGCGCGCTCAAGAACCGCTTCCTCGTCGGCGCCCACTGGTTCCAGTACGGCGACCAGGCGACGACCGGCCGCGGCGATGGCGAGAACTACCAGATCGGACTTGTGGACATCTGCGATCGGCCGTATCCGGAGACGATCGAGGCGGTGCGCGAGGTCGGCGCGTCGATGTACAGGACGCGGCTCGAGGCGCCGTAGAGGCAGGATGGCCCTCGGAACTTGGGCGGGGCGCTCATTCCTCGAGCCATGTGCTCTTGCCGTACTGCCGCGGGCCTCTGATCGAGATCAATCCCGGCTCCTTCGGAAGGTCGGGGAGGCCGAAATCGACTTCGAACCGAAACCGGGTGCGTTCAAGCATCCTCAGCCGCGGAAAAACCGCGGCCGGATCGGCTATCTCTCGAGAAATCAAGCGGTTACGTTCTTCAACGTTCGTGACGTTGATTGTATCAACGCCGGCGACGTTGAGCAAGCCTCGGCGGCCGGCCGCCCGTCTCGGCGTTGATCCTCGCCCGTGCCGCAGCTACCATCGAGTGCGGGTTCCGGTGCGCTCGGCGTCGGACCTTCACACGTTTCTTTCCAGCGACAGTCGTACGGAGAGTTGCCATGAACCCGCACACCATGTTCCGCGTGTCGCCGCGCAGGCCGTCCCGATGGGCGGCCGCCGGCTTGGCGCTGCTCGTCCTGGAGGGATCGAGCCTCGCGCAGGCGCTGCTCGAGGGGCTGGCCCGGCCCATCCCCGGGCGCAGCATGCGCTCGACCTCCGCGTTTCGCAAGGGGGCCGACGGGAAGTACGATCCCCGCGCCGAGCTTCTCGGCACGACGGAGCGGCTGAGCAATTCCGATGCGCGCGACGTGCCGCCCGGCCAGACACAGACGGTGCTCGATGTCCAGGGCCCCGGCGTGATCACGCACATCTGGTTCACCTTCCGGGGGCCGGAGCCGACGCCGGGAGCGCCGCAGGGCGCCGCGAACCATCAGGAGATGCTCTTGCGAATGTACTGGGACGGCCGCGAGCGCCCGGCCGTCGAGGCGCCCGTGGGCGATTTCTTCGCCAACGCCTTCGGCATTCGCAGCGAGGTCATCAGCCTGCCGGTCATCGTCGAGGATGCCGACTCCTACAACTGCTACTGGTGCATGCCCTTCCGGAAATCGGCGCGGATCGAGGTCGTCAACGAGAGCGACAAGCCGCTTCGCGGGCTCTACCACAACATCGACTGGATCAAGCGCGACTCGCTCCCCGACGACACGCCCTACTTCCATGCGCAGTACCGGCAGGAGTATCCGGTCGAGAACGGCAAGGACTACGTGCTCCTCGACACCAAGGGCAAGGGCCACTACGTGGGAACCGTCCTCTCGGTCCGGATGCGAAGCCCCGCGTGGTTCGGCGAGGGCGACGAGAAGATCTACATCGACGGCGAGGAGAAGCCCTCGATCTGGGGCACCGGCACCGAGGACTACTTCCTGTCGGCGTGGGGGCTCAAGAAGTGCAAGACGCCGTACTTCGGCGTGCCGGTGTTCGACCAGCGGGGCGTCGGCACCTACACGAGCTCGTATCGCTGGCACCTGGCCGACCCGATCGTGTTCAACGACGGGATCAAAGTCACGATCGAGCACTGGGGCTGGATGTCGCCCGACGAAAACCCGGACTACCGCGCCATGAGCTGGAACGAGCGCGAGGACGACTACTCGAGCGTGGCCTTCTGGTATCAGACGGGCGAGCCGGCCTTCGCGGCCCGTTCTCCGCATGCACGAGAGCGCCGGCTCCCGAGCCTCGACCGGACGATCGTGTGCGCGAAGGATTTCGCCGGCGCGCAGCACCACGGGACGGGCACGGCCGGCCCGCAGTCCCTGACACGCCTCTACCTCGAGCCGCAGCTTCTCTACAAGCCCGCAACGGCGGAGAACGCCTGGATCGAGATCCCCTTCACGGTGGCGAAGAAGGAGCCGCTCAGGCTCCTCATCAACGCGACCCTCGCGCCCGACTACGGGCGCTATCAGGCGGCGCTCGATGGCGTCCGGCTCGGCGAGCCCATGGATTTCTTCTCGGCGGAGCTCGCGAGCCGGGAGTTCCACCTCCTGGATTTCTGGCCGGAGCCGGGCACGCACACGCTGCGCCTCGTGTGCGTTGGGAAGAACCCCGGCTCCGAGGGCATGTTCCTCGGCATCGAGTCGGTCCGGCTCAGGGAGCGCCGCCCCCGCGTGGAAGCGATGGGCCACGACAAGGACAAGGACTGGCGGAGCGCGCCGGTGCTGTACAGGTAGGGGCTTCCGAGGCGCGACCGGCGCCTGTCCCGCCGCGGCGGTTGCGCAGCTCGGCGCCGCGATGATCGCATCCTTGTCGGCCTGCCGATAATGAAGTAGGCTGACACGAAATGCGGTGTGCCGCGAAGGAGCGGCCGCGATGTCCGAGCCCTGCATCGACACTCAACCCGACGATCCGCGCCTCGGGAAGGCGCAAGCGCTCTTCGAGCGCTTTCACGGACAGTGCTTCTGGGATTGCGCCCCCGATCTCAGGCTCGCGAATCGGGACATC
>JBFZCA010000138.1:0-2737 GCA_041308205.1 Planctomycetota bacterium
GCCGGGCCCGCCGCCGTGGCCGAAGGTCTCGTTGTTGTCGTAGGCAAGCGTGTGGAACCGGCCGCCGGCATCGAGGAACAGCATGTAGTCGCTCGCCCGGCTCACGTACCCGTCGCCGTCGACGAACACGTTGTCGAGCGCCAGGAACCAGAGCGCGCGGTCGACATCGAGAAGCGGCGCGAGCGCGCGATCGAGCTCCTCGGCCGGCGTCTTGTTGAGCGCCGTGCAGAGCTCGGCGAGCCGCGTCCAGGCATCCTCGTGATCGCCCTTGGTCTTGATCAGATAGCTGCGCTTGTACTGCGCGGGATCGCTCTTCTCGGCAAGCCCGGCGCCGCCGCTGAAGTCGGGCGGCACCTTCCAGAGAACGCCCTTCGCGGTGTCGAACCACTCCCCGAGCAGATCCTTGTTCACCTGCTCGACATTCACGTAGATGCCCCAGCTCTCGCCGTTGATCACCACCTTCACGAGATTGGCGCGCGGAGAGGGAAGGTACTTTCCGGAGATCTCGCAGAAGAGAACCTCCCGCAGAAACGAGGGGTCCTCGTGCCCGTTCAGGAGATTCAGGGTCTTGTGCCCGTACAGCGTCTGGTCATCGATGGCGTGATCCATCGAGATGTTGAACGAGCGCTTCCTGCCCGCGCCGACCCCGAAGGACGAGTTCCCGCGGAAGCGGACGCCGACGCAGGGATAGGTCCGGCCGTCGACGATCATGTCGGCCGGAATCTCGACATCCGTGCGGTGAAACCGGGTGAGCGTCTGCTCCCAGTCCTTCTCGGGAAAGTCGAGGAAGATGGTTCTCAAGACGCGGGGATCGTACAGCGGCCGGTCAGGGCAGGCGCGCACCTGGTCGGGCGCCAGGCGCTCGGGCTCGCGCGTCTCGCCGGCGCCTTCTTCAGCGCCCGGGAACCGGCCGAACGGCTGCCGCCCGCCCCTCGGGCCGCCCATGCCGGGGCCGCCCGGACCGCCGAAGCCGCCGGGACCCTGCCCTTCGAGCGACTTCGCGGCCTCGGCTCTCTCGGCGTCATCGAGCCTCCCGTTGCCGTCGGCATCGAACTGCGCGACGAGCTCGCGCTTCCCGCCGCCCGGACCTCCGGGGCCGCCGGGGAAGCCGGGAAAGCCGCCCGGACCGCCTGGGAATCCACCGGGGCCGCCGGGAAAGCCGCCCCTCCCGGGCCCGCGGCCGAAGCGCTGCTCGAACGACTCGCGCATGGCCTCGAGCTCCTGCGCATCGAGGTTGCCATCGCCGTTCTTGTCGAACTGCTTGAGCACCTCCTCGGGGCTCGGGAACGGCATGTCCGGAAGAGCGCCGGCCGGGGGCTCATCGCCTGCGGCGCCGAACGTGACGGCGGCGAGGAGCGCCGCAACCTGCGCACTCACGGGAAACAGCTTCAACATACCTGTATCTCCTCGGCGTTCTGGAGGATTCGGCGCCGCGGCCCGCGCGGGGAAACGACGTCGTTCTCACTCCTAGAACGAGAAGATCGGGCGGCTGTCCACCGGTGATGCGCGCGCGAAGCGCCCGGGATGAGCGCGAGGCACGGAAGGAATCCCTGCTCCCCGCGAAGGACACGGCCGGAAGTCTTCGCCGGGATTCTGCCCGCGACAGCGCGTCCTCGCGCTACCTCTGGATGCGCGCCGAGCAGCCCGCCGCGAACGCCCGCACCTGCTCCACGGTCGCCATCGTGGTGTCGCCGGGGAAGGTGGTCAGGAGCGCGCCGTGCGCCCAGCCGAGCTTCAGGGCCTCCGCCGGCTCCTCGCCCGCGAGGATCCCGTAGAAGAGCCCGGACGCGAAGCCATCGCCGCCGCCCACGCGGTCATAGACCTCGAGCTCGCAGGCCGGCGCGGTGAAGGTCTTTCCGTTGATCCAGGCAACGGCGCTCCAGCCGTGGCGGTTCGTCGAGTGCACTTCCCTGAGGGTCGTCGCGACGACCTTGAGGCCCGGGTACTTCGCCAGGACGCGGTCCATCATGCCGAAGAAGACGCCGGGGTCGAGCGACGACGACTTGGCGGCGACCTCGGGGCCCGGGATGCCGAGCCCCTTCTGGAGGTCCTCCTCGTTGCCGACGAGGACGTCGACATTCGCGACGATGCGACTCAGCGTCGCCGCGGCGCGGCTCTCCCCGCCGAGGACCTTCCAGAGCTTCGCGCGGAAATTCAGATCGAACGAGATCACCGCGCCCGCCGCCTTGGCGGCCTTCATGCCCTCGACGACGACCTCGGGCGTCGTCTCGGAGAGCGCCGCGAAGATGCCGCCGCTGTGAAACCAGCGCACGCCGCCGGCAAAGATCTGGTCCCACGCAAAGTCGCCCGGCTTCAGGCGCGCGGCCGCCTCGTTGGAGCGGTTGTAGAAGACGACGGGCGCGCGCAGGCCGTGGCCGCGATCGCTGTAGACCGTCGCCATGTTCGGCCCCGTCACGCCGTCGTGGGCGAAGCGCTTGTAGAAGGGCGTGACGCCCATGGCCCGCACCCGCTCGGCGATCAGGTCGCCGATGGGGTAGTCCACCATCGCCGTCGCCACCGCCGCTCTCAGCCGGAAGCAGTCGGCCAGGTTCGCGGCGACGTTGAACTCGCCGCCGCTCACGTGGATGGCGCACTCGGTGGCCTTGCGGAACGGGATGATGCCGGGGTCGAGGCGGTGGATGAGGGCGCCCACCGACACGAAGTCGAGGGCGGCCTCGGGGCGGATGTCGAGTCCGTACTTCATTCGAGCTCTCCTGTGGATGGAACGAATCGGGGG
>JBFZCA010000139.1:0-17052 GCA_041308205.1 Planctomycetota bacterium
TACCACCTCGGCATCGCGCCGGCGGCGCTCGCCGCGTGGTACTGGCGGAGGCGTTCGACGTGGAGATAGTCGATTACCATTGACAGAGGCGCGTATGCTCAAGAACAGGATTCACCCGGGCGACTTTCTTCAAGAGGAGCTCGCGGAACGCGGGATCTCGCAAGCCAAGCTGGCAAGCCACATCGGCGTCGCAGCCGGCGTCATCAATGTGATCTGCAACGGCAAGCGCGGAGTCTCGCCGCGGATGGCGAAGAAGCTCGCCGCCGCGCTGGGGACTTCGCCCGAGCTCTGGATGAACCTCCAGACGAGCTACGACCTCAGCCGGGCGACGGAGCCGAGTTTCGGACGGCTTCGCCCCTAGGCGCCCGCCTCCTTCGCCAGCGCCGCCACCTCCCCGGCCGACAGCGCGCGGCGCCAGATGCGGACGTCGCCGAGCAGGCCGCGGAAAAACCTGCCGGTGTGGTAGCCCTGGCCGAGCTTGAAGTTCTGGGCCGGATTGGGCGCGACCGGGCCCTGGGCGGCCATTCGGCTCTTCTCGACGCCATCGAAATAGAAGACGGCGGTCTCGCCATCGCAGACGATGGCGACGTGCTGCCACTTGTCGGCGGCAAGCTGGACGGGCCCGACGCCTTGCCAGCGCCTGCCGTCGCCGTAGCCGAAGCCGTAGAGATTCGTCTGCGTCCCTTCCTGCTGCAGGTTCACGCCCGCGAACGGCTCGCCGTGGTTGCCGAGGATGCCGGCGTGCTGGACCTGCGTCGAGGCGGGGTTCACCCACAAGGCGATCGAGAAGGGCATCGCGAGATCGGGAAAGTGGGTGTCGGCCTCGGCGCAGGCGCCGTTGCCGTCGAAGAGGAGCGCCGTGCCGCGCGCGCTCCGCGCCCACGCCGGTCCTCCGCTCGGGCCCGCCAGCACCGCGTCGTGTCCGTTGCCCGAGGAATCGAACGCCGTGTCGCCCTTTCCGTCCGCGAGCTTCCACCACGCGTAGAGGCCGAGGTACTGGAACGTCGCGCGCGAGTCGGGCGCCACGGCGTTCGGCTTCCGCGCGCGGTCTCTGACGCCGTCCACCGCCAGCGTGTACCGCACGCCCTCGGCGAGCGGCGACACGGCGAGCGCGACGGTCCGAAGATCGGAGGCAAGCGACGCCGAGAGCACGCGCACATCGGGATCGATGCGGTAGTTCGCGACCGCTTCCGCGCTCATCTTCTCGACCGGCTCGTCGAAACGCACCGTCACCTTCTCCGGCGTCCCGGCGCCGGCGCCCTGAATCGCCGGCGCGGTCGTGTCGGCCGGCCTGACCGCCACGGCGATGGTCACGGCATCGGTCTTGCCCTGCGCGTCCTCCACGGTCAGCGTCGCCTGGTACGTTCCGGGCGACTCGTAGACGTGCACGACCGTACGGCCGGCCCCCGTGGCGGCATCGCCGAAGTGCCAGAAATACTGGAGGGTCTCGTTCTTCGCCCCGCGCGAAGCCTCGCCGGAGAAGGTCACGACCTGGCGGACCTCGCAGCTCGCCGGCGCCGCCGACGCGACTGCCGCAAGGCCGCCGAGCCGCTTGTAGAAGATCACCGCGGCCTGCGGCCTGCGCGGCAGGCTCACCGGCAGGCCCTCGTCCATCAACGCGCGCCCCAGGCCGCGCGTCGCGGAATCGAGATCGGTATCCTTGAACTCGTAGGCGGCAGCGGGATCGAGGCCGCGCAGCGGGAATCGCATCGCGTCGACCCGGCTGCGCGGGCGGCGGAAAGCCTCCACGACGCCGTCGCCCTGCTCGGGCCGATCGAACTGCCAGGCGATCCATACATCCTCGGAAAGGCTGTACGGCGCGAGCGGGTAGTAGTCGCCCCAGTAGTACGGCGCCACGGCGCGCACCTCATCGGTGAGCTTCCTGAGAAGCTCGCAGTCGAGGTCCTTTCGCCGCAGGTCGTAGCCCAGGACGACGCTCATGGCGTGGCCGCTTCGAATCGCGTAGGCGTCGACCGTGTCGATCGGCATCGTGTTCGAGCCGAAGTACGGAATCCACTTGAAGAGGCTGTGGTGAAACGCCTGCTTGGCCGCAAGGTGCGAGTAGTTGTAGTCGGTGGGATGGAGCGGCACGGCGCGGCGCATGGTCTCAAGGTCGTTCCGCCGCCCTCCGGACGCGCAACTGTCGATGACGAGGTTCGGGTGCCGCGCGCGCAGCGCATCCCAGTAGGCGAGGTAGCCCCGGATGTGCAGGTTTTCGGTCATGCCCCGGCGGTCGGGCGCGTCGTTGCGCCGCCAGAAGTCGAGCGGATCCATGTTGAAATCCTGGCGATAGAGGTCGATGCCCTGCTCCCTGAGCACGCGATCCACATGGTCGGTCAGCCACGTGCGCGCCTCGGGCTTCCCGAGGTCGAGCAGCGTGCCGCCGAGCAGCCACTCGGGGTGGTTCTCGGAGAGCCAGGTTCCGCCGGCCACGCGCTCCGGCTCGAACCAGACGAGCGTCCTGACGCCCCGCGCGCGGGCGTGGTCGCTGATGGCCCGAAGCCCCCCCGGAAAGCGCCGCAAGTCGGGCTCCCACGTGCCCGTCTGCGGCCAGCCGTTGCAGGGGTACCAGCCGGCGTCCATCCACCAGTAGTCGATCTTGACGCGCTCCTCGACGTACCGGTCGATGAAGTACTCCTGGTTCTCCTCGCTGGCATCGCACATCTCGTTGAACTCGAGCGACGTGTTGCCGGGCATGATCGGCGCGGGAAGGCGGCCGTCGCTCGTCCGCGGCACGTTGTGGGCGATCATCCAGCGCCGCCAGAGGTTCTGCGCGCGGTCGAGGTCCGCGCCGTCCCAGAAGAGGAGCGCGATGAGCGGCGTGCGGATCGCCTCTCCCGGCCGGAGCACGAGATGCGTGAGCTCCTGCCCGGCGACGATTCGAAGGCCCCGGCCGGCGTCGCGCGTGAACGTCGCGGCCCACTGCCCCGGCCACCCCACGGCGATGAAGACCCCGCCGCCCGGCATCGTCAGGTTGTAGTAGGGATAGGCGCCGTTCGTGCCGCGCCCGCCCCACGGGGCGAAGCGCAGCGTGGCCTCGGGCCCCAGCGCCGACTCGAGCGGCTGATACAGATCGGGCGCGCAGGTGTCGCCCTTCTGGTGCTCGAGCACGAACTCGCCTTCGGGACCGCGCTCGAACGCCGCGTCGAGCGCCTGGACGTTCTCGAGGATCGGCGCCGGCTCCTTCCCCTCGTTCTTCAGGTAGACCGTCCACTCGACGGCGGGGAAGTCCGCGTACACGACGGCCGCACAGGTGACGGCGAGGCCGCTCTTCGCGTCCTTCCACACGAGATCGTGCCGCGTGCGGCCGTCCGGAAGCGCAACGCGCTCGATGGCCTGCGGCCATGCGGCAAGGAGGCTCTCCGAAGGCGCGCCGCCCATGCTGAACGAGAACACCGCGCGGCCGAGCAGGCTCTCCTCCACCCACCGATCGCGCCGCTGCATCTCGCCGGGGCTCGCGGCCGCGGCCTGCGTTGCTGCCAGAGCCGACACGAGCGCGAATGCGCAGATCCCCATGCGTCCCATCCCCGTTCCTCCTTGTGTACGAGCGCCGCCGAAGACATCCCGCGGCCCGAACGCCGAGCCTGCCCTGCCTGCGTACAAGTTAGGCGCGGCGGCGCTCGGTGTCAATCGCCCGCGCGGGGCTGCCCGCGTCGTTCCCGCGCGCGCCCGATGGGCTTGCCGGCGCCCTCCGCCCTGCATATCATCGTGTGCGGTCCGGGAGAGAAACGCCATGCGAAAGCCGTGCGCGGCAGTCATTGCAGGCGCGCTGATCGCGGCGGCTGCCGCCGCGGCCGACTACACGGCGGCGATCGCCGAGCTGCGCGGCTTCCTGCGCGCGGAGATGGAGCGGCTCTCGATCCCCTGCCTGAGCATCGCGCTCGTCGACGGCGCCGGCATCGTCTGGGAGGAGGCCTTCGGCTTCCAGGATCGCGACGCGGGCGTGCGCGCGACGCCGGCGACCGTGTACCGGGTCGGCTCGATCTCGAAGCTCTTCGCCGCCGTCGCGGTCATGCAGCTTGCGGAGCGCGGAGTCCTCGACATCGAGGCGCCGATCACCGCGTACGCGCCGGAGCTCGTCTTCAAGAACCCGTTCAATCCCGAGGTCCCGATCACGCTCCGCCACCTCATGGCGCACCGCGCGGGAATCCTGCGCGAGTCTCCGGTCGGGAGCTACTTCGACCCGACCGAGCCGGGCATCGGCCCGACGGTGCGGAGCTTTCTGGGAAGCGAGCTCGTGCGCCCCGTGGGAGCGGCCGAGAAGTACTCCAATCTCGGGCCGACGCTCGCCGGCTACATCGTCGAGAAGCTCGCGGGAACACCGTTTGCCGAGCACGTCGAGAAGAACGTGCTCGCGCCGGCCGGAATGGCGTCGAGCTCGTTCCTGCCCGACAAGCCCGCCGTCCGCGCGAACCTCGCCAAGGCGTTCATGGTCGACTTCGACGGCGCCTTCTTCCCGGCGCCGACCTTCGTCCTCGGGACCCTGCCCGCCGGCAATCTCTACGCGACGGCCGGCGACCTGGCGCGCTTCATGACGGCGCTCCTGAACGGCGGCGAGGGGCGCGGCGGGCGCATCCTCTCGAAGGCATCGCTCGACCGCATGTGGCGCGTCCAGTTTCCCGGCCGGAGCCCGGCGGGCTTCGGGCTCGGGTTCTTCGTCAACCGCATGCACGACCGCGCGACGATCTCGCATTCGGGCGCGGTCTACGGGTTTGCGTCGGCGTTCGTCGCCATGCCCGAGGAGAAGCTGGGCGTCGTCGTCCTCAACAACGTCGACTGCGCCAACGGCTTCAACGACAAGGTCGTGCGCACGGCGCTCGGGGCGATGCTCGCGGCCGGGCGCGGCGTGAAGACCGCGCCGCTGCCGCGTGCGATCGACACGGATACGGAGGCGCTGCGGGCCTACGAGGGCGCGTACCGGGCGCCGGGGCGCGAGGCATGGGTGCGCGCCGCCGGCCGCGAGCTCAGGATGCGGATTCTGGGAGTCGAGCAGACGCTGCGCCCGATCGCGCCCGACACGTTCCTGAGCGACGGGCGCCTCGGCTACGGCACGCCGTACGCGTTCAGTCGCACTGCAGCCGGCGCGGTCGCCGGCTTCACGGCGGGCGGCGTCGGCTACACGGCGGCGCCCGCGCCTGCGCCTGCGGGCGCGACGCCGCCCGAATGGGCCGCGTTCGCCGGCAAGTACGGCTGGCCGCACAACATCATGAAGCTGTACGTGAAGGACGGAAGGCTGACCTGCCTGGTCGAGTGGTTCTTCGAGTACCCGCTCGCGCCCGCCGGGCGCAACCGCTTCACGTTCCCCGACTTCGGCCTGTACGAGGGCGAGGCGATCGAGTTCGTCGAGGACGCGGCCGGCGCGGTCGCGTCCGCCCGCATGGGCACGGTCACGTTCCCGAGGCTGCCCTGATGCCCGCCGCCGGCACGCTGATCGCTCCCGGCGACGCCTGGTCCCTGTGGACCGTGCTGATCGGCGTCGCGGCCATCTGCATCGTGCTGGAGCAGAAGAACCGCATCGCGCGCACCCTGACCGGGCCCGTGCTCGCGCTCTTCGGCGGCATGTTCCTCTCGAACTTTTCGGTCGTGCCGACCGACGCGCCGACCTACGATGCGATCTCGGAGTTCGTGATCCCGCTGGCGATCCCGCTCCTCCTCATGCGGATGCACATCCTGCGCGTCATCCGCGAGACGGGACGGCTGTTCGTGGTGTTCCACCTGAGCGCGCTCGGGACCGTCGCGGGCGGCGTCGTCGCGTGCTGGCTGCTCCACGACAGAATTCAGCACCTTGCGGGCATCGGGGCCGCGATGATCGCGAGCTACATCGGCGGCGCGATAAACTTCGTCGCCATGATCGAGGCCTTCAAGCCGCCCGAGGAGCTCGCGAGCGCCGCCATCGTCGCCGACAACGCCGTCATGGCGCTGTACTTCCTCGTCCTGATCGCGCTTCCCGGGATCGCGCTCGTCAGGCGCTTCTTCCCCGAGACCGCGCGCTCGCGCGCGTTCCGGGGCGAGAACGCCGAGGGCGGCGCCGCGGCGTTCTGGAAGCCCAAGCCCATCGCGCTCCTCGACATCGCCGCGGTGCTCGCGATCGCCTTCCTGATCACCGCGGCGGCGGTCAAGCTCGCGGCCTGGTTCCGCGCGTCCGACTTCCCGCCGCTCGTCCGCGAGGTGTGCGGCCAGAAGTACCTGGTCCTGACGACGCTGTCGATCATGTTCCCTTTGCTGTTCCGGAAGACCGCGGAGAAGCTCGCCGGCGCCGAGGAGCTCGGCACCTTCTGCATCTACATCTTCTTCGTCATGGTGGGCGTTCCCGCGAGCTTCCGGGAGGTGCTCGTCGAGGCGCCCATGCTCTTCGTCTTCTGCGGCATCATCCTCCTCTTCAATTTCCTCTTCACGTTCGGGCTCGGGAAGCTCCTCGGGTACGAACTGGAGGAGATGATCCTCTGCGCGGTCGTGAGCTCGGGCGGCCCGATGAACGGCGCCGCGATCGCGATCTCGAAGGGCTGGTCGGCGCTCGTGTTTCCCTCGGTGCTCGCGGGCATCTGGGGCTACGTCATCGGCAACTACCTGGGATTCGCGGGCGGCAAGCTGCTCGAGCGGCTGTTCGGGTGAGCCGCCCGGAAGGAGGTGCGCGTGGTCGAATGCAAGGGAGCCGGCGGCCGGCTCGCGATCGATGCGATCGACATCTACCGCTGCGACATCCGGCTCAAGGAGCCGATGCGCATCGCGACGATGTCCTCCGAGGTCGCGCCCAACGTGCTCGTCCGCATCGCGACGAACGAGGGGCTCGCCGGGTGGGGCGAGGCCTCGCCGCTCCACGCGATCGTGGGCGAGACCCAGGCGACGGACTGCGCCGCGGCGCGGGAGCTCCGGCCGCTCCTTCTCGGCAGGAACCCGCTCGAGATCGGATCGCTCGTCTCCGCGATGGAGCGCATGCTGCCGCACAACACCACGATCCGGAGCGCCTTCGACATGGCGCTGTACGACATCGCCGCGCAGGCGGCGGGGCTGCCGCTCTACCGGCTCCTCGGCGGAACGCGGCGGCCGCTCGAGACCGATCTCACGATCTTCATCGGCGACCCGAGCGCCGCGGGCGACAAGGCGCGCGAGGTCCTCGCGCAGGGCTTCCGCACGATCAAGACCAAGGTCGGCGCCGCGCCCGCCGGTGACCTCCTGCGTCTCCGGAACATTCGCGCCGCGATCGGCGAGGGCCCCGGCCTCAGGATCGATGCCAACCAGGGCTGGACGCGCCGGCAGGCCGTCGACTGCCTGCGCGCCTGCGCCGATCTTCGCATCGAGTTCTGCGAGCAGCCCGTACGCGCGCACGACCTGGCCGGCCTGCGCTACGTGAGCGACCGCGCGCCCGTGCCGGTCATGGCGGACGAGGCGCTGTTCAGCGCGGCCGACGCGCTCGCGATCATCAGGGCCGACGCGGCGCCGTACTTCAACATCAAGCTGTCGAAGTCGGGCGGGATTCACGAGGCCCTGAAGATCGCCCGCGTGGCCGAGGCGGGCGGCGTCGGCTGCATGGCGGGTTGCATGCTCGAGTCGCGCCTGGGCATCACGGCGGCGGCGCACCTCGCGCTCGCGACCGAGGCTGTCGTCTTCTGCGACCTGGACTCGTTCTGGGAGCACGCCGAGGACCCCATCGCGGGCGGCGCCGTCATCCGCGGCGGCATGGTGACGATCGGCGAGGAGCCGGGGCTCGGCGCGGCGCCGGATCCGGCGTTCGTCAAGCGCCTCGAGAAGGCGTGAACGTGCTCGGGCCGCCGCTTCGCTTCACCGAACGCACCAGGGTCGTCTTCGAAGGAAAGACGTACGTCTTCTTCGGCGGCAACGACTACCACCGGCTGTCGTCGCATCCCCGCGTCGTCGAGGCCTTCTGCGAGGCGGCGCGCGCGCACGGCCTGAACAGCGCCGGCTCGCGCACGACGACGGGCAACCACCCGCTGTACCTGGAGCTCGAGCGCGCGCTCGCGCGCTTTCTCGGGGTCGAGGCCTGCGCCGTGTTCGCGAGCGGCTACCTCGCGAACATGGTCCTCCTCCAGGCGGTCGCGGGCGACTTTCAGCGCTTCTTCATCGATGCCGCGGCGCACGCGAGCCTGTGCGATGCCGCCGCGCTGCTGCCCCCCGGCGCGGTGCACAGGTTCGCGCACGCCGATCCCGAAGACCTCGCCGCGCAGATGCGCGCGCACCTCGCCCCCGGCGAGAAGCCGCTCGTCCTCACGGACGGCGTCTTCCCGAGCCGCGGCGAGATGGCGCCGCTCTCGGCCTACCGGCGCGCCGTCGAGGACGCGGGCGGGCGGATTCTCGTCGACGATGCCCACGGGGTCGCAGTCGCCGGCCCGACCGGGAAGGGCAGCGCCGAGGAGCACGGCTTGCCGGCCGGGCTGCTGCTCGCGGCGGGCACGCTGAGCAAGGGGTTCGGCGCCTTCGGCGGGTTCGTCGCGGGCTCCGACGAGCTCATCGGCGCGGTGCGCGAGCGCAGCGCCGCCTTCATCGGCAGCACGGGGATGAGCATTCCGCTCGCGGCGGCGGGCATCGCCGCGCTCGATGTCCTCACGAAGACGCCCGTCATGATCGCGTCGCTCAGGAGGCGCGTGGCCGCGGCGAAGGAACGCCTGCGCGCGCTCGGGTTCGATATGCCGGATTCCCCCGCGGCGATCCTCTCGGTGACGCTCGGCGACGTGGCCGCGAACGAGGCGCTCGGTGCGGCGCTGCGCGACGCCGGGATCTACCCGCCCTTCATCAACTACCCCGGCTGTCCGCCGGGCGGGCATTTCCGCTTCACGCTCTCGAGCGCCCACACCGATGCCGAGGTGGAGACGCTGCTCGCGGTGATCGCGGGCAGGGCATCGCCGCGCGCCCCCAGCGCCGCGGAATGAGGATTCTTCGCACTGAGCCCGCGCCGCGATGGCGGCCCGGGCGGCGGGGCTCTACAATTGGAGTCGCTCTCGTGGCGAATTGAGGAAGAACCATGCACAGACTCGTCTGCATCACCGCTGTCGCCGCGCTTCTCGGCGCCCCGGCGCCGGCCGATGACTGGCCCCAGTGGCGCGGGCCGAAGCGCGACGGCATCTGGCGCGAGACGGGAATTGCGACGCGGCTGCCGGCCGGCGCGCTCGCGCACGTCTGGCGGACGCCGATCGGCCCCGGGTACGCGGGGCCCGCCGTCGCGGGCGGCAGGGTGTTCGTGCTCGACAGGCAGAAGAGCGAGCACACGGAGCGCGTCCTCTGCCTCGACGCGAAGACAGGCGCGGTGCTCTGGACGCACGCCTATCCCTGTCGCTACCGCGATATAAGCTTCGACAGCGGGCCGCGCTGCACGCCTACGGTCGCCGGCGGCAAGGTCTACACGGTCGGGACGATGGGCGACCTTCATTGCCTCGAGACCGAGACCGGGAAGGTCCGCTGGGCCAAGGACTACGTCGAGGACTTCGGCGCCAGGGTACAGGTCTGGGGCGTCGCGGCGGCGCCGCTTGTCGACGGCGAGCGCGTGATCGCGGTCACGGGCGGCTCGGGCGGCGCCATGGTCGTCGCCTTCCACAAGGACACGGGCGCGGAGCTCTGGCGCGCGCTTCCCGAGCAGCATCCGGGATACTCGACTCCGATCCTGATCGAGACGGGCGGCGCGCGGCAGCTCGTCGTCTGGCTCACGGCCGAGGCGGCGGGGCTCGATCCCGCGACCGGCGCGGTGCTCTGGCGCCGCGAGTTCCCCTGCAAGGACCCGATCGTCTCGACACCGCTCTTCGCCGAGGACAAGCTGCTCCTCTCGGCGTTCTACAACGGCTCGCGAATGTTCCGCATGGAAGGCGGCGCGCCCGTGCCGCTCTGGGCGGGGAAGAGCTCGAGCGAGATGGAAGCCGAGACGGACGGCCTGCACGCGCTCATGTGCCCTCCCATGATGGCCGGCGGCCATGTCTACGGCGTGTGCAGCTACGGGGCCCTGCGCTGCCTCGACGCCGAGACCGGCGCGCGCGTCTGGGAGACGCACGCCGCGACGGGACAGGGAAGGTGGTGGAACGCGTTTCTCGTGATGCACGGGGAGCGGACCTTCATCGTGAACGAGCAGGGCGAACTGATCATCGCGAAGCTCACGGCGCAGGGCTACGAGGAGCTGTCGCGCGCGCAGCTTCTCGCGCCGACGAGCAAGGTCCTGAGCCGCACCGTCGTATGGTCGCACCCGGCCTTCGCCTACCGCCACGTTTTCGCCCGCAACGACCGGGAGATCGTGTGCGCGTCGCTGGCCGAGGACGGGGGCCCGATGCGGGTCGAGTGAGCGGAGGGGCGCGCAGCGGGGTCTGTAACCGTTCACAGCGCAGCCCGAACGCGCGCCGAGTCCGCCCGGCGTCGCCGCTCAGCACGCGAGATTGTCGGATTCCTTCTCCGCATCGGTGCGCGGAACTCGACCCGCGGGCGCGTCCTGCTCGGGAGCGAGGCGCGGCAGCGCGAAGAGGAACGCGGCAAAGGCCGCCACGCCCAGTCCGAGGCCGATCCCGGTGCCGAGGGACGGATCGAGCCCCAGGCAACCGTTTGTGCGCGATTCCACCAGGATATACGTCACGGTCATGACCGTCATGAAGGTGGCGGGAAGCGCCGCAAGCCACCACCACCCCTTCGCCCGCTTGGCCAGAAAGACCGCCGCCGCCCACAAGGTCACGGCGGCCAGGGTCTGGTTGGCCCACCCGAAGTAGCGCCAGATCACGTCGAAGGGGATGAAGTTGAGCGCGACCGAGACGGCGAAGAGCGGAATCGCGATCTTGTAGCGATTCACGATCCTTCTCTGGGGCAGCTTCAGGTAATCGGCGGCGATGAGCCGCGCGACGCGAAAAGCCGTGTCGCCCGAGGTGATCGGCAGCACGACGACGCCCATTATGGCCAGAATGCCTCCGATGGTGCCCATGGTGCCGGTGCAGATCGTGTGCACCACCGTCGCCGCGCTTCCTTCGTTGAGCGCCGCGTTCAAGCCCGCCACGCCGCCCTCGTAGTAGCCCTGAGCGGCCGCGGCCCAGACAAGAGCGATGAATCCCTCGGCGATCATGGCGCCGTAGAAGACGAGGCGCATGTGCTTCTCGCTCTTCAGGCAGCGAGCCATGAGAGGGCTCTGCGTCGCATGAAACCCCGAGATGGCTCCGCACGACACCGTGATGAAGATGATCGGCCAGGCCGGCGTGCCCTGGGGATGCAAGTTCTCGAGCGTGAACGCAGGCATGTGAAGCTTGCCCGTGAAGACGGAGAGCGCCAGGCCCGCCACCATGACGAGCAGCGCGACGGCGAACAGGGGATAGAACCGGCCGATGATCTTGTCGATCGGCATCAACGTGGCCAGGATGTAGTAAATGAAGATGACGGCCATCACGATCCACAGCCACACCGTCTGGCCCTGCACGGTGGACGACAGGAACGCGGGGCCATCCTCCCCGAATACCCGGCCCATTGTCTCGGCCGGCAGGATCTTGACGAGCAGCGTCGCCGGCCCTTTGACGAAAACCGTGCCCACCAGCACCATGAGAACGAGGATGAAGAACGTGGCCGCGTGCCGCGGCACCCTGCCCAGGTAGCGGCCGATGAGATCGGGGAGGCCCTCGCCGTTGTTGCGCATGGACATGCCCCCCGACAGGAGGTCGTGGACCGCCCCGCCGAGCACGGAGCCGAAGATCACCCACAAGAAGACCTGCGGCCCCCAGAGCGCGCCCATGATCGGCCCGAACACGGGACCGAGGCCCGCGATGTTGAGAAGCTGGACCAGGTAAACCCGCCAGGTCGCCATGGGCACGTAGTCGACCCCGTCGGCCAGGCGCACGGCGGGCACCTCGCGAGCCGGGTCCGGCCGCAGCGGCCGCACGGCCAGACGGCCGTAGAATACGTAGCCCAGTGCCAACAGCGCCGTGCCGGCAAGAAAGACCCACATGCGCGCACGCTCCGTGAGCTGGCAGGCTGCCGGAAACGACCGCGACGTCACGCGCCCCGGCGGCCTGCGGATTGCCGCGACCGATAGTATGCATCCCGGCGGCAGAATGCAATGCTCCGGCGCGGCCTCATCTCGCCGCGTCGTAGAGCGCGAACACGTTCTCTGGCGGGACGTCGGGCTGGACAAGATGCGCCGGGCCGACGATGTAGCCGCCGCGCGCGCCCAGGACCTTGCAGTACCGCCTGACCTCCGCCGCGACCTCGCCGGGGCTGCCCGCGGGAAGCAGGCGCTGCATGTCGATGCCGCCGTGAAAGCAGATCTGCCCGCCGAAATCGGCCGCGAGGCGCTCGGGCTGCATCGCCGGCACGGCCGGCTGGATGGGATCCAGGACATCGACGCCGAGCGCGATGAGATCCGGTATGAACGCGGCGATGGCGCCGCAACTGTGAAAGAGCACGCGGCCGCCGAGGCGGTGAATGAGGTCGATCATCTCCTTCAGGTACGGCGCCGCGAACTCGCGGAACATCGCCGGCGAGATCAGCGGCCCGCGCTGCCCCCCCAGGTCGCTGATCAGGAGGTAGAGGTCGATGCGGCCGGCCGTGATCTCCGCGGCGCGCGTGTAGTCCTCCAGGTAGAAGTCCGTGAACTTCCGGCAGAGGAAGTGCGCCCAGTCCGGCCGCTCGAGCATGTCGAGGAACATGCCCTGCCAGCCGCGCACGAGCGCCGGCCGCTGCCACACGTCGGCGAAACCGTAGAGAAGCGCGCGCGTCTCGTGCCGGCGGCACTGCGCGGCGAGCGACGAGCGGTCGATAGAGTCCGGCGCCGGCCACGGGAAGCGCTCCAGCTCCGCCAGGCTCGCCGCCTCGGCCAGCGCGCCCTTCACGTCCTCGCGCATGGGCCCCCACGGCGTGTCCTTCTTGACGAAGCGCTCGCCCCAGAAGTTCTCGTAGACGCCGCCGCCGATCGGGCGCTCGGCCGGCGCGGGCGCGTCGAGGTGGCGCACGTCGACGCGCAGGCGCTCGAGCAGGCGCTCCTCGTCCTCGTGTCCGACATGCGCGAACAGGCGCCGTAGGGCCGGCGGCTCCGCCCAGAAATCGCACGGCGTGCGATCGGGCCGCTCGTGCCGGAGCGCTGCGAGCACTCGTTCGCGCGGGGTCATGGCCATGGCGAGCCTCCGGAGAGGGGCCCCTGCGCGGGGCGCTCAGCGCGCTCCCATCTCCCTCAGCACGGCCAGGCAGTCGGCCGGCCGGTTCGTGATGATCGCATCGACGCCGTGCGCGGCGAGCGCGCGCATCTCGGCCGGCTCGTCGACGGTCCAGACGGCCATGGTGCGGCCGCCGGCGTGCACCTCGGCGAGGCGCTCGGGCGTGAAGCCCTCCGCGCTCAGGTTCAGGCCGTCCAGGGCGAACGCCTCGACCGCGCGGCAGGCGGCGCTCCACTTGTCCTCCTCGTCCGGCTTGCAGCCGGCGAGGAGCTCGACGCGCAGCCCCGGCGCGAGGCGCTTGACGGCGGCGCAGCACTGCGCCGAGAACGACTGGACGACGACCTGCCGCGCCATGCCGCGGGCGCGGACGAGCGCCACGGTCTTCTCGGCGAGGGTGACGCCGGCGGCGCGCGCCGCGTCGCTGTCCTCGCGCGCTTTGATCTCGATGTAGACACCCGTCGGCCCGCCCGCAACCGACAGCGCCTCGTCGAGCGTGGGAAGCCGCTCGCCGGCCCAGCGCGCGTCTTTCCACGAGCCCGCATCGAGCTTCCGCAGGTCGGCGAGCGTCATGCCCGCGACCTCGCCTTTGCCGTTCGTCGTGCGATCGACCTTGCCGTCGTGGATGACGATGACCTCGCCGTCCGCCGTGAGCGTGCAGTCCAGCTCGAACCAGTCGGCGCCGGCCTCGCGCGCGAGCCGGAACGCGGCGAGCGTGTTCTCGGGCGCATCGGCGCTCGCGCCGCGATGGGCGATGACGGCGACGCGCGCCCCGCGCGCGCCGAGGCCCGAGGCCGCGCATCCGCACGCAAGGAGCGCCCCGAAACAGCACAGCGTCTGAAGAACGCTCATCCAGTCGTCCTCGATGGGCCGCGGTTCCTCCCGGCGGCGCAGCGCGGTGTGCCGGGGTCGACGCGGCGCACGGCCCCATTGTAGGCAGCGGAGACCCGGCCGCAACACGGCGGCCGCCTCCGTCGCCGCGCCGCTGGTGTTTCGGCGGCCGTCGGATACCATACATCTGTGATGCGCTGGAGATCGAAAGTCGTTGCCTTCCTCGTCCTCCTTGCGCTCGTCATCGGCGCGGGGCTCTGGCTTCGCCACCGCGCCGGCCGGGAGCCCGGGGCGGACGATCGGCCGGCCGGCGCCGATGTGCTGCGCGCGGGCGGAGCGGGCGCGGATCTTGCGGCCGGCAAGGCCGCGCCCGCCGAGGAGCCTGCCGGGCCCGAGTCTCCGGATGCGGTCGTCGAGCAGCCGGCAGCCGGCGACGCGCTCCCCGTCTCCATCGAGGGAAGGGTGACGGATGCGAGCGGGAACGGCGTGCCGCATGCCCGCGTCCGCGCCGCCGAGCGCACGGCGCTTGCGGGCGTCATCACCGGCAACAAGAAGCTCCTCGGCTTCGATGCGGTCGGGGCCCTGCGCGCGTTCCGGGAGTCGCTCGCCGGCGTCGAGACCGGCCTGCCGTCCTGCGCGACCGCGCTCGACGGCACGTACGCGCTGCGCGGGCTGCCCGACGGCGAGCACCGCGTCATCGTCACGCACGACGAGTTTCTCACGCACGCAGAGGAAAACTGGATTCTGGTTCAGGCCGGGAAGAAGGCCAGGTACGATGTGGAGCTCGTCGCGGGGCAGGCGATCGCCGGCCTCGTCCGCGACACGAAGGGCGCTCCGATCGCGGGCGTGCGCGTCCAGGCGGCGCCGGTCGAAACGGCGCGCTTGAAAGGCCTCGGCAAGCTCGTGCAGGTCTTCATCGCCCAGAGCGAGGGGCGCGCGCTCTTCGAGACGAGGCCCGCGGAAACCGATGCGCGCGGCGCCTTCCGCCTGACATCGCTCGAGCCCGGGGTCTACGATCTCCGTTTCGTCCGGGAGGGATACGCCTGGGGCGATGCCCGCGGCGTCGCCTCCGGAACGCGGGATCTCGTCGTCGTGCTCGCGCCCGCGCCGCGGGTCACGGGCCGGGTCGTCTCGCCGCTGGAAGCGCCGATCGAGAACGCCATGGTCGTGCTCCGGGAGCCGCCGGTCGACATCCACGGCCCCGACGGAAACATGGCCGTCGCGCTGCTCGACATCGACATCTTCGGGGAGAAGGAGCGCAGCGGCGCGACGGACGCCGAGGGGCGCTTCGAGCTGCATGGCTTCGCGAAGGGCGCCTACGAGGTCGCTATCCGCGCCGATGGTTACGCCGAACGCGTCGAGCGCGTGACGCTCGAGCGCGCATCGCTCGACATGGGCGACGTGGTGCTCGAGGAGAGCCGGGAGATCTCCGGCACGGTGCTCTCGCCCGAAGGCGGGCCGATCGAGGGAGCCGAGGTCTGGGTGCCGAAGCCCTCGAGCCGGAACGAGGATCCGGACTCGCGCAGGATCTCGATCCTGGAGGCGGGGCCGTTATCCTGCCTCGTCCGCTCGCGGACCGACGAACGCGGCGAGTTCCTTCTCGGGGGGCTTGCGGGAGACGCGCGCGAGCTCGCGGTCCTCGCGGACGGCTACCCGGGCGAGGCGCTCTCGAACGCCCCCATCGATGGCAAGGTCACGATCACGCTCCGGCGCGGCGTGACGATCCGCGGGGTCGTCGTCGATGCGGAGAGCGGCGATCCCGTGCCGGGCGCGCAGGTGGTTCTCGAGACGCGGCCGGCGAACGAGCAGACGACGGACGAGCGCGGTTGCTTCGAGTTCAAGGGACTGCGTCCCGACGAAGAGCGGACGTTCGGCGCGACCGCCGTCATCCGCGCATCGCACGAGAGATACGGCGAGGCGCGCGAGACGATCGTCTTCCCGGACCCCGGCGCCGCGCAAGTCGTCGAGGCGCAGCTTGCGCTCGATGGCTTCGGCGCCGGGGGATCGAAGGCGTGGCTCTCGGGCATCGTGCGCGATGCGCGCGGCGAGCCGCTTGCGGGCGCCCGCGTGTGGGCGGAGGTGCCTGGATTCCCGCCGGCGTTCCTCCTCATCGGTTTCTTCGGCGCCAGGGGCGCGGAGGGGCGCACGGCGGCCGACGGCGCCTTCACGATCGCGGCGCCGCGATGCGGGAACCTGCGCTTCGACCTCCTGGCCTCGTATCCCGGGTGTGCGACTTCGCGGGCGGGGCCCTTTGCCGCGGACTCCGGCGAAGGCGCGTGGCCTTTCGTCGAAATCCGGCTCGGACAGGGCGCGTCGGTCGAGGGGCGCGTCACGAGCAGCCGGGACGGCGCGCCCATCGCCGGAGCGCGCGTTCGAATCTGGCGCGACACGCAGATTCCCGATGAGGCGACGCTCTTCACGCGGCTGCTGCCGCAGGCGGAAGGCGAGGTGACGTACTGCGCGCGCGACGGCGCCTTCCGGCTTCGCCGAATCGAGCCCGGCGCCTACTGGGTCGAGGCGCGGGCCGCGGGCCATGCCGCCAAGACGCTCGGGCCGATCGAGATCGCGCCCGGGCCGGACGCCCCGGCCGAGGATGGGCCGGCGCCGGCGGATTCGCCGGTGCGGATCGACATTGCCCTCGATACCGGCGCGTCGCTTGCGGGGCGCGTCGTCGGCGCGGGCGGCGAGCCGCTTTCCGGCGTCGAGGTTGTCGCGTTCCCTGTCGCCGAGGCGTACGGCCCGCCCCCCGACGCGGACGACGAGGTCGTTCAGACGGGCGCGCTCGGCGCGGCGGAAACGGTGACGAGAGGGGACGGCGCCTACAAGATCGAGCATCTTCCCGATGCCGAGTTCCACGTGCTCGCCAGGGCGCGGGGCTTCGAGCCCGCATCGATTTCGCCGGTCGTGCCGGGGCAGCCGCTTCCCGACATCGTGCTCCTGCAGCACGGGAGCATCATCGGGCGCGTGAGCGATGCGGAGACGGAAGCTCCCGTGGCCGAGTTCTCCCTGAGCTTCGAGCGGCAGGGCGCCGATGGGGAGTTCAGAACGGAGCACCGCCACGGGCGCGATGTCCGCGATGCGGGCGGGCGCTTTGCCTGCGAGGGAATGC
>JBFZCA010000140.1:0-7003 GCA_041308205.1 Planctomycetota bacterium
GCGTCCCCGATCAGGCCGGCGCGGCGGACGAGAGGGCCCGCCCTGCGGTCCCGAGCCGCCTTCCCGGCCCTCGGCCTGCGCCTCGGGATTGAGCGCCCGGATGGAGAGCTTGATCTTGCCGTCATCGCCGACCGCGATGCACTTCACCGAGATCTCGTCCCCGAGCGCCACGACATCGGAGGCATGCTCCACGTAGCCGCTCGCCATCTCCGAGACGTGGACGAGCCCCTCCTGGCCGGGAATGATCTCGACGAAGCAGCCGAAATCCTTGATCGAGGTCACCTTGCCGGTGTAGATCCTCCCGACCTCGGGCTCCTCGACGAGCGCCTCGACGATCTTGCGCGCGGCGATCGTGCTTTCCTGCGAAGGGCCCCAGATCGAGACGCGACCCTCGTCCACGACCGCGATCGTGGTGCTCGTGTCCTCCTGGATCTTGCGGATCGTCTTGCCGGACGGCCCGATCACCAGCCCGATCTTCTCCGGGTTGATCATGAAGCGCTCGACGCGGGGCGCGAACGGCGAGTGGTGGTCGCGCGGCTGCCCGAGGACGCTGCCCATCGTCTCGAGGATCTGCAGGCGGCCCTGGTGCGCCTGCTCGAGCGCCTCGGCGAGCACCGCGTAGCTGATGCCCTTGACCTTGCAGTCGAGCTGCATCGCGGTGATCCCGCGCTCCGTGCCCGCGACCTTGAAGTCCAGGTCGCCGTTGTGGTCCTCGCTCCCCTGGATGTCCGAGAGCACGACCACCTTGTCGCCTTCCTTGACCATGCCCATGGCGATGCCGGCGACGGACCTGCCGAGCGGCACGCCCGCATCCATGAGGGCGAGGCTGGCGCCGCAGACCGTCGCCATCGACGACGAGCCGTTGGACTCCAGGATGTCGGAGTTGATGCGGATCGTGTACGGGAACGAGTCGTCCTGGGGAACGATCGCCTCCAGGGCGCGGCGGGCGAGGTTGCCGTGGCCGATCTCGCGGCGCTTCGGCCCCCGGTTGGGCCAGGTCTCGCCGACCGAGAACGCCGGGAAATCGTAGTGCAAGAGGAGGCGTTCGGTGTACTCGTCGTTCAGGCCGTCGATGACCTGCTCGTCGAGCTCCGTGCCGAGGGTCACGACCACGAGCGCCTGCGTCTCGCCGCGCGTGAAGAGACTCGACCCGTGCGTGCGCGGCAGGACTCCCACCTCGCACGTGATGGGACGGATGTCGCGGCAGCCGCGGCCGTCGGCGCGGACGCCGGACACGATCAGCTCGCGTTCGATGTTCTTGCGCAGGTCCTCCATGAGCGCCGTGACGACGAGCGGATCGTTGACCTGCTCGGCCGCGCCCTCGGGGCAGTACTCGGCGACGACGCGTTCGACCAGCGCCTCCTCGGCCTTCTTGCGGTTGAGCTTGCCGGGAGTCCGGATCGCGCCGCGCAGCTCGTCGCCGAACTTGGCCGCGAGCTCGCGGTACAGCTCGTCGTGCGACTCGGGCGGCGGCACCTCGACCTTGGGCTTGCCGCAGAGGCGCTGCAGGTCTTCCTGCATCGTTATGATCTCGCGGATGACCTCGTGGCCCCGCTCCATCGCCGCCAGGATCTGCGCCTCCGACAGCTCGCGGGAGCCGCACTCGACCATCGTGATCGCGTCGCGCGTGCCCGACATCGCCAGGTCGAGCAGCCCGTCGTCGGCCTCGGCGATCGTCGGGTTGACCTTGAGCTCGCCGTCCTTGGTCATCCCGAACTTGACCGAGCCCGTGGGCCCCAGGAACGGGATCTCCGAGATCGTCAGCGCGGCCGAGGCGCCGATCATGGCCAGGAGGTCGGGATCGTTCTGCTTGTCGGCCGACAGCACGATGCAGCTTATGGACACGTCGCCCCTGAACCCATCGGGAAAGAGCGGCCTGACCGGGCGGTCTATGAGCCGCATGGTGAGAATCTCTTTGGTCGTGGGCCGGCCCTCGCGCTTGAAGAACCCGCCCGGGATCTTCCCCGCGGCGTAGGTCTTCTCGCGGTAATCGACCGTGAGCGGGAAGAAGTCCTTGTCCGGCGGCGGCTCCCCCATCACGGCGGCGCAGAAGACGACCGTGTCCCCGTACCTGACGAGCACCGCGCCGCTCGCCTGTTTCCCCACCCGTCCGCTCTCGATCCGCAACTGTCTGCCGGCAATCTCGCGTTCAACAAAATGCACCATCGGATGGAACTGCGCTCCTTACGCACAAAACCGCATGGGTCAACAACTCCGGCCGGCGCCGCGGGCTACTTGCCGCGGAGGCCGAGCGCCGCGACGAGGTCGCGATACCGCTGCACATCCTTCCGGCGCAAGTACCGCAGGAGACGCGTTCTCTGGCCGACCAGCATGAGGAGGCCCCGGCGCGCCTGGTGGTCCTTCGTGAAGTCCTTCAGGTGATCCGTGATCTGCTGGATTCTTCCGGTGAGCAGCGCAATCTGCACCTCGGGCGAGCCCGTGTCGCTGTCCTTGCGCCGGTGGGCGGAGACGAGTTCCTTCTTGCGTTCAGCCGTCAACTGCATGTCGGGTTCCTTCTGACTACGCCTGCGTTACCGCGTGTTCTATCGTTCCGTGTCTTTGTTCTCGGCTTTTCGGGCGCCGCGCACGCACGAGGCGCTCGCCGCGCTTCGGCCCGCCCGCAAGGCGGCCGCGCCGCTTTCCCGTGAGGCCCGAAGGGGTATATTGTAGTTAGTGCAAGGGGGTTCCGCAAGGTGCCCCTCGCGACAAACCCGCTGCCGGCCGGCGCCTTCACTCCTCGCGAGGCGCGCCGCCCGCCCGCGCCTCCCTCGCCAGGTGCTCCAGGTAGCTCTGGAGAATCACCTGGGCCGCCACCACGTTCACCTGCTCCTTGCCCCGGCGGCCCCGGGCGCGGGCGCCCGCCAGGAGATCCTCGGCCTGGAAGCTCGTCAGCCGCTCGTCCCAGGTCGCCACATCGAGGCCCAGCGCCGCCCGCAGGCGCTCGCAGAAGGCCAGCACCTCCCGGGCCCGCGGGCCGATACTCCCGTCCATGTTGAAGGGCATGCCGACGACAACGCGCGCAACGGGGCTCTCGGCATGGAGGCCTCGGATGCACTCGATCACGCCGGCCTCGCCTCCGAAGACGCCGCCCGGAAACGCGAACGTCCGGCCGCGGTCGCTGAAGGCGACGCCCGTGCGCTTCTGCCCGTGGTCCACGGCCACGATGCGGCCCGGCTCCACTACACGCCCTCCCATCCCTCGCGCGCGACCTTCTCGACCAGCGTCTTCAGCTCGTCGAGCCGCTCGGGACGGGCCACGAGCAGCGTCCGTCCCGCCTGCGCGATCACGAGATCCTCGACGCCCAGCGTCGCCACGTCCAGATCCGGCGCGTACACGATCGCGTTCTTCGTCGCCACGCCGGCATGCCTCCCGACGACGACGTTGCCGTCGGCATCGGGCGTCAGATGGCGCCTGAGCGCGCGCCAGTCCCCCACGTCGTCCCAGGCGAACGGCGCGTGCACCGCGATGACGCGCTCGGCCTTCTCCGCCACGGCGTAGTCGAACGAGATCCTGGGAACCGCCCCGTAGCACCGCCGCGTCACCTCCGTCGGGTCGATCCCCTGCGCGAGCAGGCGCCCGAAGGCGTCGAGCGCGTCCCCGAGCGGAGCGCAATGCCGCCGGATCGCATCCGCCATGACGGCGGCGGGCGCCACGAAGATCCCCGCGTTCCAGAGATAGCGGCCGGATCGCACGTACCCGGCGGCCGCCTTCGCCGACGGCTTCTCCTTGAAACGCACGACCCGCGCCACATCCATGCCGCGGAAAATCCCCTCGGCCGGACCGATCTGGAGGTAGCCGAAGCGCACCGCCGGCTCGGACGGCGCGATCCCGATGGCGCCGAGGCATCCGTGCGCGGCCGTGGCCTCGTAGAGACACTCGAGCGTGCGCACGAACGCATCCGCGGGCGCGATGATCTGGTCGGCGGGCAGCGTGGCGAGCGCCCCCCCCGGACAGCGGGCGGCGACGAGCGCCGTGCCGAGCGCGATGCACGCGGCCGAGTCCTTGCCCTCGGCCTCCCCCACCCGGTTCTCGGGCGGCAGCTCCGGAAGCTGTTCGGCGACGAGCGCCGCGTGCGCATCCGCCGCGATGACGATGATGTTCTCCGCGGGCAGCAGCCCGCGCAGCCTGCGATAGCACGCCTGAAGCAGCGTCTCCCCGCCGTCGAGCGCGAGAAACGGCTTCGGGCGCGATGACGTGGACAGCGGCCAGAAGCGCTTGCCCGGGCCGCCCGCCATGATGATCGCGTAGCGGTTCTCTCCCACCGCATCGCTCCTTCCCCGCCGTGGGGCTGCGGCGCTCACAGGACGAATCGGCAGCACTCGTAGGCTTCCGCGGCGCCGACCGAGATCTCCCGGCCGCGCACGAGGGCATGCAGCCTCAGGCTCTCCACGCCGCCGTTGTGCGGGTCCGGGCGCTGCTGCGATGCGTGCCGGCGAAACGCCTCGAGCTTCAACTCGAGGTACTTCGTGATATCCACGTAGAAATTCGGCTTGAACGGGACGCGGCTCCAGCACAACTGCGGCGCGTCCGCCATGAGCACGATGCGCTGAAACGGCTTCAGGCTCGCGAGGTGCGGCCGGCATGCGGTCATCGCCGCCAGGTACGCGGCCTCGTGGTCCTGATTGTACGACGGGGCGGGAATGACGACCATGGTCGGACGGATCTTGTCGATCGCGAGCCTGGACGTGCGCTCCAGACGCTCCACGATGTCGCGCCGCGCCACCTGGTCGAGCCTCAGATGCGCGTCGCCGTCCTCGAAGAGGACCTCGTGGTCGTCGACGTTGAGGCAGCGCATCGCCGCCGCGAGCTCCCCGAGCCGCGTCTCGCCCCCGACGCCCGCGTTGCCGTTGCCGTCGTAGTGCTCGACGTGCCCCGCGGTCAGGACCTGCACGAACGCCTCCCCGCCCAGATCCTTGATCTTGGCGATGAGCCCGCCGCTGCCGATGACCTCGTCGTCGGCGTGCGGCGCCACGACCAGGAGACGCTGCGACCGCAGGATTTCTTCCACGACACGCTCCTCCGCGCGCGCGCGCGCTCCCGCTCGGCGGGGCCGCGCGCAGAAACCACCTTGTACCACATTCTCGAGGAATTTCCATGGCCGCGCGGGCGGCCCGGAACGCGCCCGCCGGCCCGCGGCGGCCGCAAGTCCGTTCAGAAGCCCTCCGCAACGGGTCGATAACGGAAGAAGGCTCGAGGTGCCGGATCATGGACGGGTATGGCGATCTTTCAGTCGATTTCGAGCGCCGCCGCTCGCCGCTCGTGGTGCCGGCGGTGCTTGCCGGCGTCGCGGCGCTCGGCCTCATCGCCGCCCAGGGCCTCTACGGGACGGCCGTCGGGTACGCGCCCCACGTGTTCCTGGCCGTCCTGGTCTGGATCCTCGCCTTCCACGACGTGCGCATCGGCCTCGGGCTCACGATCGTGGCCATCGCCGTCTCGCCCGAGTTCACGGTCTTCGGCGTGCCCAACGTGCGCATGGAAGATTTCGTGTTCCCGGCCGTGCTGCTGGCCTGGATCTTCCGCGCGCTGTACCGGCGGGAGCGTCCGGCGCCGACCGATCTCGCCGCGCCGATCGCGGGGCTCGTGCTCGTCACGCTGCTCTCCTCGCTCCCCAACGTCATGTACCGCGAGCTGCCGTTCGCCGACAGCTTCTTCCGGTTCGGCAAGAGCATCGAGTACTACCTGATGTTTCTCGTGACCCTCAATGTCGCGCGCACCGAGAAGGATGTGCGCGCGTTCATCCGCATTCTCCTGGCGGCGGCGCTCGCCGCGGCACTCTACGCGATCGCGCAGCTCAGCCTCGAGTCCGATACGTTCCGCCTGCACGGCATGCCGGGAGAGACCGCCAATATTCTCGGCGGGTACATCGTGTTCCATGTCTGCATCGTGCTGGGCATCGCAACCGCCGCGGAGCGACACAAGCCCGCGTACTTCCTCGTCGCGATCGCCATGGCCGTGCCGTTCGTCCACACCATGTCGCGCGCCTCGTACGTGTCGCTCTTCGTCGGGCTCGCGCTCCTGGGCCTGCTCTCGCGCGACCGCGTCATCGTCCTGTTCCTCCTGGTCGCCGCCGCGCTCATGGCCTTCACGCAGGCCCGCGACCGCTTCGAGACGATCTTCGGCATCATGTCCGGGACCCCCCCTCCGGCGTGGGAGGCGCGGATCGCCGGCTGGAAGGCTCTCCTGCCCGACGTGGCCCGGGCGCCGCTGCTCGGCTGGGGCGTCGGCCGCGCGCCGCTGGCCATCGACAACGAGTACGTGCGCCAGGTCTACGAGACGGGGCTTCTGGGCCTGGTGCTCTTCCTGGCGATCGTGTGGCGCGCGGGCAGGGCCGCGCTGCGCGCGGCGGGGACCTCTCCCACGGCATCCTTCCGCGGCTTCGCGCTGGGGTACCTGGCGGGGATGGCGGCGCTCCTCGTCCACTCGCTGACGGCCGTGACCTTCACGACGATCAGGACGACGGAACCGTTCTTCATCGCGACGGCGCTGGTCTACGCGATCATGGCGGTCAGGCCGCCGCAGGAGGACGTCCGAGAGCTGCCGTCCGCGCTTCCTTCGTCACGTACGGACGCGACCGGGGACCCGGGCACGGAGCTCTCCGGAAGGTAGGCGGGCACATCCCGCGGGGCAGGCGGCCGACTGCAGCCGAACGAAAGGGCGGCGGGCTCAGCGGGGACGCGCCCGGCTCACAGGTGACCCGACAGCGACACTCGGAGCCTGTCCAGGCTGCGCGACGCGTTGCCGAACCGCTCGGCCTCCTTGAAATGGCGCACGGCCTTGCCGATCTTGCCGAGCGACAGGAAGGCCTCGGCCTTCCCCTGGGCCACGCGCCCCTTCTCGCGGGCCGACAGGCCCAGCGATTCGCTCTCCTCGTACCACTTGAGCGCTTGCTCGGGGGACGACGAGCGCGGCAGCTTGCGAAGGTAAAGATCCTTCAGCTTCTCGACGACGACCGGCACGTAGTGCCACGGATAGCGGCGGTCGGCCTCCTTCTCCACAAGCTGTC
>JBFZCA010000141.1:0-9824 GCA_041308205.1 Planctomycetota bacterium
CGATCCTGCCGACGCTCGGCGGCCAGACGGGGTTGAACCTGGCGACGGAGCTCGTCGAGTGCGGGATCGTCGAGGAGCTCGGAATCACGCTCATCGGCGCCGACTATCGGGCGATCAAGAAGGCCGAGGACCGGGAGGAGTTCAAGAAGGTCGCGCTGCACTGCGGCCTCGATGTGCCCCGAAGCGGCATCGCGCGGTCGGCGGCGGATGCGCAGCGGCTGCGCGCGGAGATCGGCGTTCCGTGCGTGATCAGGCCGGCCTACACGCTGGGGGGGACCGGCAGCTCGGTCGCGGAGACGGACGAGGACTACCTCGGCAAGTGCGAGGCGGGCCTGGCCGCAAGCCCCATCCACGAGATTCTCGTCGAGGAGTACCTCGCGAACTGGAAGGAGTTCGAGCTCGAGGTCATGCGCGACCGCGCCGACAACTGCGTCGTCGTATGCTCCATCGAGAACGTCGACCCCATGGGCGTTCACACGGGCGACAGCGTGACCGTCGCGCCGGCCCAGACGCTGACCGACCGCGAGTACCAGCGCATGCGCAACGCCGCCTTCGCGATCATGCGCGAGGTGGGCGTCGAGACGGGCGGGTCCAACGTCCAGTTCGCGGTGCATCCCGGGAACGGCCGCATGGTGGCGATCGAGATGAACCCGCGCGTCTCGCGGAGTTCGGCGCTGGCCTCCAAGGCGACGGGCTTCCCGATCGCCAAGATCGCGACCAAGCTCGCGGTCGGGTACACGCTCGACGAGATTCCGAACGACATCACCAGGAAAACCCCGGCGTGCTTCGAGCCGACGATCGACTACTGCGTGGTCAAGGCCCCGAAGTTCACGTTCCACAAGTTCCCGGACGCCGACGAGCGCCTGAGCACGCACATGAAGTCCGTCGGCGAGGTCATGGCGATCGGGCGCACGTTCAAGGAGGCGCTCCAGAAGGCCATCGCCGGCCTCGAGATCAAGAGCGACGGCCTGGGGCTGGATGACCAGGACCTGTGCGCGGCCGGCACGCCGCCGCCGCGCGAGGAGATCGAGCGCTACCTGCGGCACCCGACGCCGCGGCGGCTCTTCTACGTGCGCTATGCGCTCAAGGCGGGCATGCCGGTCGAGGAGATCTTCGCGCGCAGCGGCATCGACCCCTGGTTCATCGATCAGATGGCGGAGCTCGTCCGGTTCGAGGAGCGGCTCGGGGCGTACGCGCGCATCGAGGATGTGCCGCGCGAGCTTCTCTTCGAGGCCAAGCAGCTCGGGTACTCCGACGCGCAGCTTGCGCGGGTGTGGACCTGCGGCGGCGCGCCGCGCGCCGCGCCGGCCGTGCGGAAGTGGCGGCGCGATGCGGGCGTCGAGGCGGTGTTCAAGCTGGTCGACACGTGCGCGGCGGAATTCGAGGCGGCCACGCCGTACTTCTACTCGACCTACGACCGGGAAGACGAGTCGCGGCCGTCCGGCCGGCGCAAGGTCATGATCCTGGGCGGCGGCCCGAACAGGATCGGCCAGGGCATCGAGTTCGATTACTGCTGCGTCCACGCGGCCTTCGCCCTCAGGGAGGAAGGCATCGAGACGATCATGGTGAACTCCAATCCCGAGACCGTCTCGACCGACTACGACACGTCCGACAAGCTGTACTTCGAGCCGCTGACGCTCGAGAACGTGCTCAACATCTGCGATCGCGAGAAGCCGGACGGCATCATCCCGCAGCTCGGCGGGCAGACGCCGCTGAATCTCGCGGCCGGCCTGGTGCAGGCGGGCCAGACCATCCTGGGAACCTCGCAGCGGAGCATCGAGCTTGCCGAGGATCGCGAGCTCTTCCAGGCGCTCGCGCAGAGCCTGAAGCTGCGGCAGCCGGCAAGCGGCGCCGTCGCGACGCTCGCGGAAGCCATCCGCACCGCCGAGAAGATCGGGTACCCCGTGCTCCTGCGGCCGTCCTTCGTCCTGAGCGGCGAGGCCATGCGCGTCGTGTGGACCCGGGAGGAGCTGGAAATGTACATGGCGCGCGCGATCGCGGCGAGCGGCGGCAGGCCGGTGCTGGTCGACGAGTTCCTGGAAGAGGCCACCGAGGTCGACGTCGATGCGATCAGCGACGGACGGACCACCGTCATCGGCGGCATCATGGAGCACATCGAAGAGGCGGGCATCCACAGCGGCGACTCGAGCTGCGCCCTGCCGCCCTTCAGCCTGAACCGCGTGGTCCAGGACGAGATCCGCCGCATAACGTTCACGCTGGCCGAGGGGCTCGGCGTCAAGGGCCTCATGAACCTGCAGCTCGCGATCCAGAACGGCCGCGTCTACGTGCTCGAGGTCAACCCGCGCGCATCGCGCACGGTGCCGTACGTGTCCAAGGCCATCGGCGTGCCGCTGGCCAAGCTCGCCGCCAAGGTCATGATGGGCATGACGCTCAAGGATCTGGGCTTCACGCGCGAGGTCCAGATCCGCCACATGGCGGTGAAGATGCCGGTGTTTCCCTTCAACCGTTTCCCCGGCGTGGACCCGGTGCTGGGTCCCGAGATGAAGAGCACGGGCGAGGTGATGGGCCTGGACGACAGCTTCGGCATCGCCTACGCCAAGGCCCACATGGCCACGCAGCGGCCGCTGCCCCTCCAGGGGTCGGTCTTCGTGAGCGTGTGCGATGCGGACAAGAAGGACGTCGTCCCGATCGTTCGGCAGCTCAGGGAGATGGGATTCAAGATCCACGCCACGCGCGGCACGCGCCTGAGCATCGAGGCCGCAGGGCTGGGCGGGATCGTCCCCGTGCACAAGCTCAAGGATGGCAGCCCCAGCGTCAGCGACCTCATGCGGTCGCGAGAGCTCGGATTGATAATCAACACGCCCAAGGGGCACGGCCCGCGCCTGGACGACGCCTATATCCGGGCGCTGGCGATCACGCTGAACATCCCGTGCATCACGACCATGGCGGCCGCCCGCGCGGCCGTCGCCGGCATTCGCGCGCTGCGCAACCGGCAGTGGGGCGTCCTCCCGCTCCAGGAGTATTTTCCTCCAAAGAAATGAGCCCGGAAGCCCGACAACAGAGTGAGGCTTCTTGAAGGGGGAGGCTTGCAGACTCCGGTGTCGGCTGCGAGCTCCCTGCACGCAGCATTTGTGTGGAATGGAGGCGGCGCGGTGGGTTGGGATCGGGAGGATCGTTTTTCGGTGTCCGCGGGCAAGGATGGCGCGCGCAAGGCGCGCGGCGGCGGGAACGGGCGCGGCAACGGCGGCGCGAACGGGGCGGTGAAGAACCGGCCGTGGTCCTGGCAGCGCTTCCCGTTGCGGCCGGAGCGCGGCCGGCGGCGGCACCTCATCACCGGCGGCGCCGGGTTCATCGGCTCCCACATCGCCGAGGGGCTTCTCACGCGCGGGAACGAGGTCTACATCATCGACGACCTCTCGACGGGATCGATCGAGAACATCGACCACCTGCGCGACGACCCGAACCTGCACTACGTAATCGACACCATTGCGAACGAGAGCGTGCTTGCCGAGCTCGTCGACCGCTGCGACACGATCTTCCACATGGCCGCCGCGGTGGGCGTGAAGCTCGTCGTCGAGCAGCCGGTCCGGACGATCGAGACCAACATCTACGGCACCGAGGCGGTGCTGCGGCATGCGGCCGGGAAGGGCAAGCGCGTCGTCCTGGCATCGACGAGCGAAGTCTACGGCAAGAGCGCGCGCGTGCCCTTCCGCGAGGAGGACGTCATGGTGCTCGGCCCGAGCACCACGCGCCGCTGGGGCTATGCGTGCTCGAAGGCCATCGATGAGTTTCTCGCCCTGGCATACTTCCACGAGCACGGCCTGCCCGTGACGATCATGCGCTTCTTCAACACCGTGGGGCCGCGCCAGGTGGGGACGTACGGCATGGTGGTGCCGCGCTTCGTGCGCGCCGCGCTGCGCGGCGAGCCCCTCAGGATTCACGGCGATGGGATCCAGACGCGATGCTTCAGCTTCGTCGGCGACGTCGTCGACGCCGTGATCAAGGTCGCCCTCGGCGCCCACACCATCGGGGAGGTCTACAACGTCGGCACGGACGAGGAGATCTCCATTGCGGAGCTCGCCGAGCGCGTGGTCGCGGTGTGCAACTCGTCCTCGCCGATCGTGCACGTGCCGTACGAGGAGGCCTACGGCGAGGGTTTCGAGGACATGCGCCGCCGCGTGCCCGACCTGGGCAAGATCAGGCAGGCGATCGGCTACGCGCCCGCGTACGACCTGGGAATGATCCTGTCGGCGGTCGCGGCGTACGAGTCGAGCCGCGCGGCCGCCGAGATGCAGCCCGCGCCGCAGGCCCCCCTGCCGGCATAGCCGGCGCCCGGGATCCGATCCTTCCCTCGCATCCCGGCTGGTGTTATCATTGCACCGGCCATTCGATGGCGGAGGTGTCGCATGACCGCGCTTGTGCTTCTCGCCCTTCTGAGCCAGGATCCGGCGGATGCCGGGGATCTTTCCAGGAAGATCAAGGGTGCCGCAACGCGCGCCGCGAACGCGCTGATCGACCGCCAGAACGAGGACGGCGGCTACGGCCCGCGGTTCAACGGCAAGTCCAGCCTCGGGATCACGGCGCTCGTCCTGTGGGCGCTGGCCGAATCCCCCGCCGGGTACCGCGCGTGGGACGGCCCGTTCATCTCGAAGGCCGTCGACTACCTGCTGGCGCACCAGCAGGAGACGGGCGGCATTCACGACGAGGAGCTCTGGGTCTACACGACGTCGATCAGCGTCATGGCCCTTCGCGCGGTGGACGCCGAGAAGTACAAGCCCCGGATCGAGAAGGCCGTCGCATTCCTCAAGGGGCAGCAGCTCAACGAGGAGTCGCGCATCGAGTACGACCCCGCACGGCACGTCTCGTACGGCGGCTGGGGCTACGGGTCGGATCGGCGCGCGGATCTCTCCAACACGCAGTTCGCGATGGAGGCGCTCGCCGAGAACGGCGTCGCGCCGGATGACGCGACATGGAAGCGCGCGCAGGTGTTCCTTCGCCGCGGCCAGAACTCCTGCGACACCAACGACGCGATCAAGGACGGCCTGATCGCGGGGTGGGGCACGAACGATGACGGCGGCATGCTGTACCGGCCGGGCGAGAGCAAGACCGAGCCGCGCAAGCTCCAGGACGGCACGTGGCAGCACTCGTCCTACGGGAGCATGAGCTACGCGGGGCTGAAGAGCTTCGTCTACGCGCAGACCGGCCGCGACTCGGTCGAGCTCAAGAAGCTCTGGAAGTGGCTGTGCACGCACTACACGGTCGATGAGAACCCCGGCATGGCCGTGCCCGAGAACCCCGGGCAGGGCAAGCAGGGGCTGTTCTACTATTACCGGACCATGGCCAAGGCGCTGCTCCTGTGGGGCGAGCCCCGGGTGCCGACGCCCGCGGGGCCTCGTCCGTGGGCTTCCGAGCTTGCGGCAAAGCTGCTCTCGCTGCAGAATGCGGCCGGTCTCTGGGTGAACCAGGACGACGGGCGGTGGTGGGAGGGCATCCCCGAGATCGCCACGTCGTATTCGATCCTGGCGCTCCACGACTGCGGCGAAGCGCTGGCGTGGGAGAAACCCGCCGAGACCAGGTGATGCGCGGCGCGAAGGACGAGGGGGGGCGGGCGTGAGCCGAATCGAGCCTTTCAAGGCCGTATTCTACACCGCGGCGCAGGGCGCGCCGAATCTCCACGCGGCGCCGCCGTACGACATCATCGGCGCGAAGGAGCATGCCGCGCTGCTCGAGAGAAGCCCCTGCAACATCGTGCGCTTCACCCTGGGTGAGCGCGCCGATGGAGCGCGGGACTTCTCGCGGGCGGCCGGGCGCCTCGCCGCGTGGGTGAAGGACGGCGTCCTGGCGGTCGATGCGGCGCCGCGGTACTACCTTTACGCCGCGGACTTCGTCCACGAGGGCCGGGCGTTCGCGTTCATCGGGCTCATCGGGAAGGTCGATCTGGCCGAAACGCGCGTGCGCGACCACGAGAAGACGATCGCAAAGGTCAAGGAAGGCCGGCTCGCGCAGCTTGCGGGCGTGCGCGGGAACGTCGAGCTCGTGTTCCTGGTCTGCGAGGACGATGGCGCGTTCCTGTCGTTCATGCAGGCGGGCAAGGGGACGTGCCGCCTCACGGTGCCGGTGAAGGAAGGCGAGACCCATGCCGTGTTCGAGCTCAAGGAGGAAGCGGCGGCGCGGGCCGCGGCGCTCCTCGAACCCAAGGAGTTCGTGATCGCCGACGGCCATCACCGCTTTCAGACCGCGGCAAGGTACTGGAAGGAGAATCCCGGCGTCGAGGGGGCGCGTTACTGCCTCGCCGTCGCCGGCAGCCTGGCGCCCGCCTCGGGGCTCACAATCGCGCCGTATCACCGCGCGCTGACGTTTCCGAGCAAGGAACGCGCGCGGGCCTGGGCATCGGAAGTGGCGGGCGCGCTGCCGAAGGCTTCGGGGGCGGCCGATGTGACCCTGCATTTCCCGGGCGCGGAGGAAGGCGTTGCGCGCGCCTTTCGCGGGCGCGGCGAGAGCCTCGTTGCGCATCTCCACAAGAACTTCATCGACGCGCTGCCCTCCGATGTGGCGCTCGAGTACACGCGCGACCTCACGGGGGCCGTGGACAAGCTGCGGGAGGGTGCGCCGATCGTCGCCGTGCGCGTGCGCGCCGTGACGCCGGAGGAGCTCTTCGCGACCGTCAAGGCGGGCAAGGTCTTTCCTCCCAAGAGCACGTACTTCTATCCCAAGCTGTGGTCCGGCATGGTCATGCGGCTGTTCGAGTTCGACCGGTAGGCGCATGGTCGCGGCATTCGATCTCGAGGAAACGTTCGGCAAGCTGTGGGACGGCTGGCTGCCCGTCGTCATCGTCGTGGCGGCGCTGGCGCTCTGCTTCATTCTCTTGCGGCGCAATTCCCGGCGTGCGGAGCGATCGAACGCGGAGGCGCGGGATCCGGTGCGACAACGTCCCGCCGGCCGGGGGGACGGGGAGCAGCAGCCGCCGCGCGGCGGCGCCGAGCAGTTGCTCGTCGACCTCCGCGAGATCGGCCGCGAGATCGAGGGCCGCATCGAGACGCGCATCCAGTACCTGACGGGGCTCTTGGCCGAAGCCGACCGGACGATCGAGCGGCTGACATCGGCAGCGGCGGCGGCGCGCGACCGCGCCGTGAGCGGCGATGATCCCCGCAAGGCCGAGATCCTGGCGCTGGCCCGCGAGGGGGTCGAGGCGGTCGAGATCGCGCGCCGCCTCGATGCGCCCCTGGGCGAGGTGGAGCTCGTCCTGGGCCTTGCCCGCCGGAACGCGGAGGAGAATAGCCTATAGCCTCCACCCGCTACTTCCCGCCCGCGCCCGCGTCGATCGGAAAGAGCCGCCTCAGCTCCTCCGGGCTCGGGCGGCGGCCGTACTCGCAGACCTCGAAGGCCTCGGCGTATTTCACCTGCGCGCCCTTCTCCGGGCCGTAGATCTGGAGCAGCTTGTCGCGGAAGCGGTTCGCGACGGCGGCGAATCGGCCGCGGAAGTAGTCGCGGATCTGCGCCTGCCGCGCCTCGCGGGCGGCGGCGTCCTTCGGCATCGCCGCCTCGCTCCCGTTGCAGCCGCCCTCGAGGAACTGCGATTCCATGAGCGCGAGGGCATCGAGCTTCTTCTCGATGACGGCGTCGATGGCGACGGCGATGTCGGCGTTGAAGGGATAGGGCCGCTGGAACCCGTCCTCGAAGTAGAGGAAGACGGGGTTGCGCGCGAGGTGGGGCACATCGGGGCAGAAGAAGGGCACGGTCACCATGTAGCCCGCGTCCTGGACCAGGATTCCCGTGTAGCGGTGGTCGGGGTGATAGTCGCACGAGCGCGGCGCGAGCACGATGTCGGCCTTCCATTCGCGGATGCAGCGGACGATCGCGCGCCGGTTCTCCAGCGTCGGCATGATCTCGCCGTCGTGGATGTCCATGACCTTGCTCTCGACGCCGAGCACGGCATCGGCCTTGCGCGCCTCCTCGCGCCGCCGGTTGGCGAGCGTTCCGCCCGCGTCGCGCCAGTGGCCGATGTCGCCGTTCGTCGTCGAGACCAGGAGCACCTTGTGGCCGGCCTGCGCCCAGAGGGCGCCCGTGCCGCCTGTCTTGAGCTCGCAGTCATCGGGGTGGGCGCCGAAGGCGATGATGCGGAGCGGTTCGCCTTCGGCCGCGGGCAGCGCCGAGTGCGCCGCGATGACGCCGCAGAGAACCAGGGTGCCGAGCAACGAGTCGAGCGTGAAACGCGCCATGGTCGTGCCTCCTGTGGTTGAAGTCGTTCGTGCAGGGGCATTGTACATCGCGCCGGCCGCAGGGACAGGCGGGAAAAAGGCGCGGCGTCCGTGCGCGCGGAAGCGCCGCTCGCTATAATCGGGCGTCCGGGCCGGGGCGCGCGCGATCGGGCGCGCCCGCGGGCTCGCGGGAGGTGACGCATGACCGTGAAGAAAGCCGCGACCGCGGCGACGACTCGTGACCTCGCGAAGGACGACCTGATCGTCATCGCCGGCGCCGGCGGTTTCATCGCCGGGGCGCTGGCGCGTTACTTCAGGACGCAGGGGTTCACGCGCATCCGCGCGATCGACAAGAAGCCGCTGCCCGACTGGTACCAGCGCGTGGAGGGCGTCGAGAGCCTGTGCCTGGATCTGAGCGCGAGGGAGAGCTGCGAGCGCGCCGTCGAGGGCGCCGCCGAGGTGTACAACCTGGCCGCCGACATGGGCGGCATGGGCTTCATCGAGCGCTACAGGATCGAGTGCCTGCGGAGCATCCTCATCAACACGCACCTTCTCGAGGCCGCGTATCGCGCGGGCGCGCGGCGCTACTTCTTCTCCTCGTCGGCCTGCGCGTACAACACGCTGCTCCAGCAGGACCCGAACGTGCGGGCCCTCAAGGAATCCGATGCCTATCCCGCGATGGCGGAGCGCGGGTACGGCTGGGAGAAGCTCATGTCCGAGATGGTCTGCCAGGAGTACCGGGCCGAGCGCGGGCTCTGGACGGCGATCGCGCGCTTCCACAACGTCTACGGCCCGAACGGCACGTGGGACGGCGGCAGGGAGAAGGCCCCCGCCGCGATCTGCCGCAAGGTCATCGAAGCCAAGGACACCGGGAAGCGGGAGATCGTGATCTGGGGCGACGGCATGCAGACCCGCAGCTTCATGTACATCGACGACTGCGTCGCGGGCATCGACATGATCATGCACTGCGAGAGCCTGATCGCGACGCCGATCAACCTCGGGTCGAGCGAGCTGGTGTCGATCAACGCGCTCGTGAGCATGGCCGAGGAGATCGGCGGCGTGACGCTCGAACGCAGGTACGACCCGGACGCGCCGCGCGGCGTCGCGGGACGCAACAGCGACAACACTTTCATCAAGACGATGCTCGGGTGGGAGCCGCGCACGCCGCTTCGCGAGGGGCTCGCCCGGACCTACGCCTGGATCGAACGGCAGTACGCGGACCGCAAGGCCGGGAAGCGCACGGTCGAGGACCGTATCTGAGGGTCGCGCCCATGCAACGACGCGGCGGCATCGCGGACGTGATCGGGGCGATCCCCTACCGGATGGCATTCGCCGGGGGCTGGATCGACCAGCCGTTCGTCTCGCGGCTCAACCCCGAGCCTCCGGGGTCCATGGTGGTCGTGGGCATCGAGCCCGAGTTCCGCTTCATGGACCGCTGCGGTATGGGAACGAGCACGCGCAACGCGGCCGCGGCGCTCTGGGGCGGCGCGCTGCCCGACCGCGATCCCGAGGAGCTCGTGCGCGAGCTCTACGCCGCCGAGAACGAGGGCAAGGCCGAGCCCTCGGGCTCGCAGGACATGGCGGGGCTGATTCTCCCCGGCGTCAATCGACTCGACTACGACCACCGCCACGTGGGCGGCGTGTTTCCCGTGCACATCGAGTCGA
>JBFZCA010000142.1:0-5156 GCA_041308205.1 Planctomycetota bacterium
GACGGCGCCGTTGCGCGCGAACGGCGCCTACCGGCCGGGAAGCGCGGAGGAGGCGGCCGTGTGCGCCGACACCTGCGGCCGCGCCTGGCGGCACACGCCCGGCGCGCTCGAGTGGCTCGAGAAGCGCATACGCGCACGGCGCGCGAAGCCGCGCGGCGGCGCGCGCCGGAACAAGAAGCGCTGACGGGCGCACGGCCGGCGCCGTTCGACGCGTGCGATGTCGATCCGACGGTGCGCAGGTGCGGCTCTTGCCGGTGGTCCGCGTCGTCTCGTCCTCGAACCGTCCGCACCGTCCGCGAAGACCGTCCGGAAACGGACGATATCCCCGTCCGGTTGCGCGGAATTCGCACCCATCGCGGGCGGCACGGAGTCTGCATCTACGGCCGCGCATGCGGAAGAAACGCCGGCATGCCTGCCAGGACATCGTGTGGCGCCGGGTGCTGTCGCACCAGACGGCGCTCGAGGAACTGCTTCGGGACTCCGTGCCTGACGCGGCGTCGCGGTTCCTCACGTCTTCCGCGCCGAGGCCTTCACCGTCGGGACTCCCGCCGGGAAGCAGCTCGCGAAAAAATCCGCCATCGGCGCCGGGAAGAGCGCCGCGTTGACGGCGCCCCACGTCGCCTGATCGCCCGTCGCGTAGAAGAGATACGTGGCGCCGTCGACCTCGAAGAGATCCACGTCGGAATTGTTGATGCCTTCTCCCGGCCCGGCCTCCAGTATCGGGTTCCGCGGCGAGAGCTCCCACTCGGCCAGGTCCTTCGAGCGCGCCATGAACGAGACCCAGCCCGTATGGCCGGGCATGGCCGCGTGCAGGTAGATGACGTAGTAGTACGGCGCGACGTACCTGATCGCGGGGCAGGCGCTGTACTCGCGGTTGACGCCCGTGAAGATGAGATCGGGGATCTTCTCCCATGTCGCGAGATCGGTCGAGCGCGCGAACTTGAAGCAGAACATGACGGGCTCGTTCGACTCGTACGCCATCAGGTAGCCGCGCTCGTCCTTGCACACCGAGACGTTGAAGAGGTGCTCGCCGCCCTCGGGCGCGATCGCCGGCCGCCGCTCCCAGGCGGCGAGATCCTTGCTCGAGAAATGCGCGATTCCCTGGAACCAGTCGTGATCGGTGCCCTCGCTCGCAAAGACGTGCAGCGTCTCGCCTTCGACGAACGCGCTCGCGAACGAGTGCCCTCCGCCGAAGCGCGTGACTTCGCGGCCGTCCCTGAGATCGCGGACGGCCAGGTACATGCTCCGGACGTACCCATCGGTCTTGTTCTTGGTGTCGTCGCGGAAGTTGGTGACCAGCAGCGGCCGGCCCTTGAACACGACCGGCGTCTGCTCCATGCCCGGGCCGAGGCTGAGCGGCAGCTTGACGAGCCGCGGCTCGGGCGCGGCGCGCGGGGGAAGGGCGGGCGGCGGCGCGATGGCGGCGAAAAGCTCGTGCGGCCAGAGCGGCGTGCGCACGAAGCCCTCGGGCAGGGCCTGGCGGTACTGGACGTACGCGCTCACGGCGCCGCGCACGCCGTACGTGAAGGGCTCGCCCGACTTGGTGCCGAAGACCTTGTAGCCCATCAAGGCGCAGTCCTCGAGGTCCACGTGGAGGTACTTCGCATCGAGGTCGCTGTAGATGATGCCGGTCGAGGGAGTCCCGTGCGGCTGCGAGAAGTTGAGGACGATGAGGCGGCAGCGCGCGAACTTGACACGGCTGTAGCCCTCGAAGCCGGGGTAGCCGACCTGAAGCGCGTTGTCCGGGCCGACGATCGTGCAGTCCTCGAAGACGACGCCGGGCTCATCGGGCATGGCCGCGTCGTGCGAGCGCACGTAGACGCCGCCCGCATCGCCCCACACGTCCAGGCTGCAGAAGTAGCAGCCGCGGAAGACGACGGGCTCGCCTTTCCTGAGCGTCTGGCCGATCGCGGCGCCGCCCGCGAACCTCCCCACGCCCACGCACTGCTCGACGCGCGATGAGAACTCGCTGCCGCAGCGCGTCGTGAGGTCCCAGCCCATGCCGCCCTCGGCGCCCGTCGCGTAGAGGTTGCGGAAGATCCAGCGGTCCCAGCCGATGGCCGAGAACTGCGGGTCGCTCCTCCACGGCCCCCACCAGTCGACCGCCTTGAGCCCGGTCTCGGGCGTCTCCGCACCGACCACGGTGAAGCCCGGGTTGCCGCCGCTCTCGCCGGGCTCCATCGCGGACTTCTGCCGGACCGCCTTGTCGGGCACGCCCGCGTCGATGATCGCCCAGCCGGTCGCGCCGGATCCGAGCTTCCCATCGCGGTCGCCGGCGAGCAGGTTGTAAGCCCCCGCGGCGCCGGGCTGCGGCGTCCACAGATTCGCCTCGACGTACGTGTCGGGCCTGATCGCCACGACATGGCCGCCCTTGTCATCGGGCACGGCGAGAAGCGCCGCCTGGATCGTGTGAAAGGCCCTGGCCCACGTCGTGCCGTCCGAGTTGTCGCCGAGCTTCGATACGTACCGCGTGACGCCCTTGCGCCCGGCGTACGCGGGATCGGAAGGATCGTCCGCCGCGGCCCAGGCGAACGCTCCGAGACAGAACCACACCGCCTGCGTGAAGAGGATTCTCATGGGCGTGCCTTTCATTGTGTGCGACGCGGGCCGCCGCGTCCAGGCGGGCGGCTACAGGCCGCCCGTGTACTGGCCGTTGCGCCAGCTTCCGCTCTTCACGGCGCCGTTCGGATAGCGCATGACGCCGCGGCCGTTCGGGATGAACTTGTCCGCGCCCGCGCCCTCGATCTCGCGGATCGTCGTCCAGGTCTTCCCGGGCTTGACGCTCTGCGAGGCCTTGGCGGAGTCCTGGAGGAGCACCGGCGTGTAGGAATCGGGCCAGATGCACTCGCCCTCGTACACGCGGCCGTCGAGGTGGCGCAGCGTGAACAGGACCTTGTACCAGTCGGGCAGCTTCGTGTCCCCGGACACGACGATCGCCGTGAACTCCGGCTCGCTCGGCGGAGGCGGCTCGGCGCATCCGCACAGGGAGAAGCAGACGGCGGCCGCGCCGCCCGCGATCGCGTTTCGTGCAATGCTCGTGCGCATGCCGCACATGATGGCGCAGGGCCGCGCCGCCTGCAAGATGCGGCCGGCGGTCCCGGCGCACGCGCCGATCGGCCGCCCCGCGCTACTTCGCGCCGCCCGCCGGCCGCCGGCAGTCGACGACATCGCGCGCGCGTTCCTCGGGCACGACCTCGAGGGCGACGATCTTCCCGCCGCGGTACTCGCACTCGACCGTCGTCGCGAAGGGCGCGTGGAGCTTGAAGCGAACATCCCACTCGAGCGGCCAGGCGGGCAGCAGGTAGATCGCGCGCCCGTCGGTCTGCATCGCCATGGCCTGGAAAGCCTTGACCAGAACGCCGCCGTGATCCTGGTCGGGCGTCCAGTCGTAGTTCGGGCCCCAGAAGGCCGGGAAGCGCGAGTGCGGGTCGTGCGTCGCCGCCCGGCCGGCGAGATTGGCGCGCGCCTCGTCCGCCAGCCCGAGGTACGCCATGAAGATGTCGTCCTGGCGCCAGCCCGAGTTGCCGCGGTCCCAGCGATGCCTGAGCGCCTCGATCCCCCATTCGATGTTCTCCTTGCCGGCCGCGATCAGCCGGAACGGGAACACGGCATAGAGCTCGGGATTCTCGATGTTCTGCTTGCGCGCGAACTTCTCGGCCGGCGCGAGCGCCTTCTTTCCGTCGATCTCGCGAAGCGGCAAGGGCGGCAGCTTCTCCCCGAGCGCGCGGCTCAAGGCGCGGTCGGCGGCGGGGACGAGTTCCTCGGGCAGGCCGCGCAGCCTTTTCGTGACGGCGATCAGCCCCGCGAGCTCGGGCATGGGGTTCGTGCACTCCCACCAGGTCTCGAGCGCCTGCGACGGGTGCATGACGAGCTTCCCCTGCGCATCCGTCGGATAGTGCCGGTCGAAGAACGTCAATATCGCGCGCACGAAGGGCAGCGCGCGCGCCCGCAGGAACTCGGCATCGCGGGTGTGGTCGTAGTAGTCGAGGAGCAGCGCGCACAGCTCCAGGCCTCCCACCCACTCCCACTTGTGCCAGCCGCTCTCCTGGAGCTTGTCCTCGCGCTTCTCGAACGGCGTCCAGCCGTACGTCTCGCCGAAGATCGGGCCCCAGAAGTAGATGCACTCGGGGTAGAAGGCGCCCTCGTGGCCGAGGTAGCGCTTCGTCCGGTACGCGCACAGCTCGAGCAGATCGTCGACGTACATGCGGAAGAGCGGCTGCATGAGATCGAAATCCCCCGACGCGCACATGCCGATGTACGGGAGGCGCGTGTTCTGCCACCAGTACCCCGGCCCCCAGCGGCGGTAGTCCGGATCGCCGTCGCCGCCGGGCGCGGGCACCGTGAAGATCGAGCCGTTGAACTTGATCGGATGCGCGCCGCGGCCCGCGCACGCGTTCATGAAGCGCTGGAGGTGGTACATCCAGCTCACGTGGGAGGCATCGTCGGCGGCGGCGGCGCCGGTCGATGCCGCCGCGCTCTTGCCGTCGATGAGGATGCGCATGCGCCGCGTGTCGGGCTCGACGACGGCGGCGACGTGCGTCATGCGGCCGGCGGGGAGCGCGTTCTCCAGGCGCAGAATTCCGTCGCCGCAGATGAGCCGCACGCTGTTGCCGGGATAGCTGTCGAGGAGGAACCCGTCGCTCCCGCCAGGCGTGATCTTGTCGGCAATGCGCGCGCCGCTCCCGGGAAGGGCCGCGGGCTTCACCCACGCTTCCACCGTGAGGCCGGCCGCGAAATCCCACGCCGCCGAATCCGGAAGCTCGCGCGGCGAGAGCGCCTGCCCCGAGAAGCGCAGCGAATCGCGCGGCGGCGCGGCCTCCCCGACCGGCCGTTCGGCGAGTGCGCGAAGCTCGGCATCGGCGAGCGCCTCGGCGTAGATGCTCACGCGCCCGAGCTCGCCCGCGAACCGGTTCTGCCCGTGCCGGTCCTCGCCGATCCTGACGCAGTGGTCGTTGGCGGGAACGGGCGAGCGCGCCGCGACGGCGGCCGCGGGATCGCACGATGCGCGTATCCAGCTCCGGTCCCAGAACTCCTCCCACCAGGCCTGGTGCGCGGCGCGCGTGCCGCCGGGCAGCGCCGCGACCCGCGCCGTCTCGGCATCGACGGCCACGAGCCATTCCTCCGGCGTCGCCGGGCGGCGCGTCAGGACGAGATCG
>JBFZCA010000143.1:0-4123 GCA_041308205.1 Planctomycetota bacterium
CCCGAGGGCCGCGAGCGGCAGCCCGAAGACGAGCGTCCAGAGCCCGAGCCCGAGCAGCGCGAGCGCGGCGCGGGCGCCGGCGCTCATCGCAGGATCCGCCGCGCGTGCTCGATCGCCGCGGGCAGGCACGCGGCGACCAGGGCGTAGTCGATCGGAAGCGGGTCGGGGAGCGCGTACGCCGGGAACTTCTCCGCGACCTGCGTGCGGACCGGCGTGTTGTGCGAGATGCTCGTTGCGAGGATCGTTTCGGTCGCGGGGCTCAGGAGAAAGCGAAGGAGCTCCCGCGCCTCGCGCGCGTTCGGCCCATCCTTGATGCGCGCCGCCGTGTTCGGGATCACGAGCGGGCCGGCCTCGCCGTGGCGGAGGTACTTGAGCGCGACGGGCCAGCCGTTGCGCCGGGCTGCGTAGACGTCGTCCGTGTCGGTGAGGCACAGGTCGGCCTGGCCGGTTGCGACCATGCGCACCGCGGTGCTGTTGCCGGCGACGAGCCGCACGCCGTTGGCCTTGAGCCCGCGCAGGATCTCCTCGGCGCGCGCCTCGCCGTAGTGAACGAAGAGGCTTGCCACGTGGCCGGCGGTCGTGCCGAACTCCGGGTCGGCCATGACGATGCGGCCGCGCCATTGCGGGTCGAGCAGGTCCTCGATGCGGTCGGGCGGCGTCGAGACCCGCTGCGTGTGGTAGCCGAGGACGCGCGCCCTGAGCGCGAAGCCGTGCCAACGTCCCCGGGCATCCGCAAAGCGCGGCGGGAGATCCCCGGCGGTCTCGTACGCGTCCAGGAGGCCCTCGTCGGCGAGCCGGATCGTGTGGAAGATCTCGCCCGACCAGAAGACATCGGCCGCCGGCTTCGAGGCCTCGATGCGCAGGCGCTGAACGAGGCCCACGGTCTTGCCGGCTTCGGTGTCGAAGCGCGCCAGAACGCCGATGCCGGTTTCCTTCTCGAAGGCCGCGATGACTTCCTCGGCCACGGTCTCATCGACCGAGCAGTACAGGACGACGCGCGGGCCCGGCGTCGCGCGGCTGCAGCCGGACGCGGCGAGCACGGCGCCGCACAGAGCGAGGAGGGAAAGACCGCGGCGGAAGGTTCGGGCGGCGTGAAGGCGGCGCGCCAAGGCCGGTCACTCCTCGGCGGGCGGCGGCGGCGCGGGCGGAATCGCCGCGGGCGGAGTTGCCGCGGGCGGAGCTTCCGCGGGCGGGGGCCCGGCCAGCTCGTCGAAATACCGCGCGACCGCATCGCGGTACTTGGCCGGAATGCGATTGTCGCGGATCGCCTCGGCGGCGACGTCCTTTGCGGCCGTGACGGCCTGCGAGAGCGTGCGGCGGGCCTCGCCGGCCATCTGCTCCTCGTTGGCGAGCCACGTGGCGATGGCCGGTCCGTCCTTGCCCTCGTTCTCGACGCGGGAGCTCTTCGTGACGGTGGAACCCGAGCGGTCGGTGGGGACCGGGGCGCCGCCCTGGCCGGGGCCGCCCGAGCCCGTGCTCCTCCCGACGCCCTCCCCGGCCTGCCACGGCCCGATGCCGCCCTCGCCGAGCCCCTGGCACAGCCCCTCGATGCTCATGCCGGTGGCTTCGAGGCGGGCAAGCCGATCGAGAAGCTCCCGCTGCAACGCGAGCTGCTCGCCGAGCTCCTCGGCGGCGGCCGAGGAGAGGATCGCCTCCAGGGCCGCGCCGTCGCCCTCGCCCCCCTCGCCGCCCGCGCAACTGCCGCAGCCCTTGCCGAGGCTGCGCGCGCGCCGGCCCGCGTTCTTGAGCGCGCGGGCTTTCTTGAGAAGCGCGAGGGCCTTGGCATCGGCAAGGCCCGCCTTCCGCAGCGCCTCGGCAAGCTCGCTCGCGCTCAGGCGCGCGAGGTCGGGCAGGAGGCCCGCGTCCTGGAGCGCGTTCTCGAGCTCGCGCGCGGCCTCATCCTCGGACTTGTCGAGCTGCGCGGCGAGATCCTTCAGATCCTGCGCGAGCTTCCGCGCGTCCTCGTCCGAGAGCGAGCCCTCCTCGCGCGCGCGCCGCAGGCGCTTGAGGATCTCCTCGGCCTCGGCGAACTTGCCCCTGGCGAGCGCGCGCGAGAAATCGCGGCTCGGGCCGTCCCTGGGGATCCTGAGCTTCTTCATGAGCATGCGGAGGGCCCTGGCAGCTTCGGCCTCCTCGGACTGCGCGAGCTCGGCGAGCCTGTCGGCGATCTCGCCGAGCTTGCGAAGCGCCTCGGTTCGAATCGCGCCCGGCGTCCGGGCCGTGTCCGCGGGCGCGACATCGTCGAGCTTCCTGGCAAGCTCGGGCGCGTCGAGGCCCCGGAGCGCCTCCTGGACCTGCGAGGAGACCTCCTTGACCTGCGCCTGCGCATCCGCGAGCGCCTGCTGCTGCGCCTCGATCTTCATGCGCTCTTCCTCGCGGCCGAGGAGGTCGAGCACGGGCATCAGCGCGAAGACGAGCAGCGCGAGGAGCCAGATGCCGCCCGCGTGGATCCACGGCCGCGTGAGCCGGACGGGGAAGCGGCGGCGCAGATCGAGATGCGATGCGGCGGCCGCCGTCTCCGCCCGCGCCGCGCGCGCAAAGGAATCGTCGCTCGCCGCGAAGGCGAGGCTCGTCGAGAAGCGTTCCTTGAAGGCGAGGCGCGCATCCACGAGCAGGGCGAGGCGGGCGTTGTCGGGGCGCGTCCACAGGAAGCGGACGAGGAGCGCCGCGGCCGCGATGCCGCCGAGGACGGAGAGCGTCGTGTCGGTCAGAATCGCGACGGCGAAGAGACGCTCGACGATGAGCGCGCCGAGCACGATGGCGGCGGCGCCGAGGAGCGCCTGGGCGAGCTGGGCGAGGAAGCGGTTCGCTCCCTCGCGCCGGCGCACATACCCGAGGTGCCGCGTGAAGATCGGATCCATCGGCGCTCCTTCGCGCGACGACGACCGCCGCGCCACGCCGGCCATTCTCGCAGGAAAAAGCGGGGGAGGCAAGCATCGGCCCCGGCCCGTTCGCACTTGCCGCGCGCCGCCGGAGCGGGCATGATTGGAGAACGCGCCGGCGTGCGGGCCGGCGCGGTTGCTTCTCCGGGAGATTCCATGAACGCGCCGGTTGTCCTTGACGCGATTCCCGTGACGTTCGACGAGGCGGCGCTCCGGGAAAGGCTGCACCTTGCGCCCGGAAGCGACGAGGCGCGCGAATTCGGCGAGCTGCTCGCGCGCGCGAGAGGGGCGGGCCGGCCGAAGGCGCTGTACACGACGGCGTTCGTCGCCGCGCGCGGCGGGGACACGGTCGACATCGACGGCGTGAGATTCACGAGCCCCGTGCTGCGGCGCAACCTCGACCGCGTCGAGCGCGTATTCCCCTACGTCGCGACCTGCGGCGTCGAGTACGATGCGCTGCCCCTCCCCGAGCAGAGCCTGCTGTGCCGCTTCTGGCTGGACGAGATCAAGGAGGAGGCGCTCAGGCAGGCCGACGAGGCGTTCCTGCGGCACATCGAGGACGCGTTCCGTCCGGGGAAGATGGCGAGCATGAACCCGGGCGCCTCGGGAACGGCGGTGTGGTCGATCACGGACCAGCGGCCGCTCTTCCGGCTCCTCGGCGACGTCGAGGCGCTGATCGGCGTCCGCCTGACCGAAAGCTGCCTCATGATCCCCAACAAGTCGCTCTCGGGCCTGCTCTTCCCGAGCGAGTTCGGGTACGAGAACTGTGCGGTCTGCCCGCGCGAGGGGTGTCGCGGCCGCCGCGCGCCCTACGATCCGGACGTGGCGGCGATGCTCGGGGCGCGCGCGGGGAAGTGACCGCGCGCCCGCCCGCGGACGCGAAGACGCCGCCGCGCGAATGGAAGACGAGAAAGGCCACGAAGACACGAAGGCACGAAGGGCTTTCGGTGCATCAAGAGCGCGCGGTGGTTCACCGCCGGTCCTTGGTGCCTTCGTGTCTTTGCGGCATCGTCCTTCCTTCTTCCCCGGACGTGGGGAGCGGCCGCGCGAAGGGAAGACGAGAATGGCCACGAAGACACGAAGGCACGAAGAGACTTCGCGGCGTCCCGAGTGCGCGGTAATTCACCGCCGATGCTTGGTGTCCTCGTGTCTTTGTGGCATCGTCCTTCCGTCTTCCCCGGACGCGGGGGGCGCATCACGGCGCCTTCGGGTGCTCCACCTTCGGGAGGTACGTGCCGTAG
>JBFZCA010000144.1:0-3582 GCA_041308205.1 Planctomycetota bacterium
ACGTCGTCGACGTTTTCAAGGTCATCGGCGCGTCGTTCGGTACGATCGGTGGGGCGATGATGGCCGACTACCTGCTTTCCGGGAAGCAGTGGTCCGGCCCACGCGCCGGCTTCAATCCGGCCGGCTGGATCTCGTGGGCAGTCGGCTTCGCCGTGGGCGTGCTCGATTTCTTCCACATCGTTCCGATTCCCGCAGCGCCCGTCGTCGCCTTCGTGATCGGCGCTGTCCTCTACTTCGTGCTCGCGAAAGCCGGCGTCCAGTCCGCGGTCATCCCCATGCCCGCGGCCGCGCCGAAGAACTGATCCTCGCCGCAATCGCGGAACGTATCGAGGGCCGCCTCCCCGGAGGCGGCCCTCGGCGTTGTCGCGCCCCTCCCGCCGGCCCCTCGCTCCTTTACTCTTCCGCCCCCAGCCCGTACAATCCGGCCCATGGCTGAGACGTCGGAATTCCGCACCACGCTCGACAATTTCACGGGTCCGCTCGACCTGCTTCTGTATCTCATCCGCAAGGACGAGATCGACATCCTCGACATCCCCATCGCCCAGGTCCTCGAGCAGTACGAGCAGTTCGTCCGGTTCCTCGCCGACATCGACGTGAATCTCGCCGCCGACTATCTCGTCATGGCCACGACGCTCATGGAGATCAAGTCGCGCATGCTGCTCCCGCAGACCTCCGACGCGCCCGAGGAGGAGGAGCTCGAGGATCCGCGCGCCGAGCTCGTCAGGCAGCTCCTCGAGTACCGCACGTACAAGGAGCGCGCGCTCGATCTCGCCGCGAAGCTCGAGGAGCAGGCGCGCCGCTACAAGCGCATGTCGTCCGACCTGCCCTTCCCGCTCGATCACGTCGAGCTCGGCAGGCTCTCCCTCTGGGACGTCGTGACCGCCTTCATTCGCATCCAGAAGGCGATCGCGGCCAACCGGCCGTCCGAGGTCGTGTACACCGAGCGGCCCCTCGGCTTCTACATGGATGCGATTCAGGGCGTGTTCGCCGCCGCGGGCAGCCGCACGGTTCCGTTCGAGGACGTCTTCCTGCGCGGCGGCCCCGTCGATCGCTACACGCTCATCGGGACCTTCCTGGCGATTCTCGAGTTCGTGAAGCTCGGCGCGCTCGCCCTCGACCGCGACGACGCAACCGGCGCGATCGTCGTGATCCTCAGGATCTCGTCGCTGTCCGATTGCATGCAGAATCTCGCCGTGCATGCGAACATCGGCGAGAGCCTGCCCGAGGCTGCGAGCCTGGAGAACGCGGCGCCGGATGCGGCGGTCGCTCCCGACCCGGCGCTCGATCCCGAGACCGCGGCGGCGCTCGCGCAGCTCGATCCCGAGGCGGTCGAGGACGACGAGATTCCGCTTCGGGCCGAGCCGGATGAGGACATCGTCTACGGGTTCGACCAGGCCCGCCCGGCGGAGCCGGCGGACGGCGGCGCCGAGGCGCGGCCCGAAGCGATCGTCCCGGATGAACCGCCCGGCGGCCCCGCGCCCGGCACGCGCGACGCCGAGGCGAACGCGTGCGAGGAGCCATGCGCATAGTCTTCGCCGGCGCGGGAGCGTTCGCGCTCGAGCCCTTCAGGAGACTTCACGCGCTCGGCAGCGAGCTCGTGATGGTCATAACGCGCCCCGACCGGCCCAAGGGTCGCGGCCGCCGCGTCGGGGCCACGCCCATCGCCGAGGAGGCGCAGCGCGTCGGCTTCCCCGTCGCCAAGGTCGACAGGATCGCCGCGCTCTCGGACACGCTCAGGTACCTGCAGACCGATCTCCTGCTCGTCACCGACTTCGGCGAGCTCATTCCTGAATCGGTGCTCGCGATCCCGCGCATCGGGCCCTTCAACCTGCACGCATCGCTGCTGCCCCGCTGGCGCGGCGCGGCCCCCTGTCCCCGCGCCATTCTCGCCGGCGACGCCGTGAGCGGCGTGACGCTCTTCCGCATGACCAAGGGCATGGACGCGGGGCCGATCCTGTCCCGGCGGGAGGCGCCCGTGCATGCCGAGGACACCAGCGAGACGCTCGAGGCGCGGCTCTCGCGCGAGGCGGCCATCCTGCTCGCCGAGGAGCTTCCGCGGCTCGCCGCGGGCGCCATCGTGCTGCACGAGCAGGACGCCGGGGCGGTCACGTTCGCGCCCAAGCTCGCCAAGCACCACGGCGCCATACCCTGGCATCTCGACGCCGCGGCCGTGCTCCGCCACGTGCGCGCGATGCAGCCGTGGCCGCGCGCGTACGCGTTTCTCCGGGGCTCCGGCCGCGCGCCGCTCCGCATCAACGTGATCGATGCCGGCGCGATCGATGCGCCGGCGGCGCCGCCCGGCACGATCATCGCCGTGCATGCGGACTGCTTCGATGTCGCGTGCGCCGCGGGGGCCGTGCGCGTGCGCCGGCTCCAGGCCGCCGGGAAGCGTGTCATGGCGTGCGACGAGTTTCTGCGCGGCAACCGCCTGGCCGCGGGGGAGGTCCTCGCGCCGGAGGCCGGCGACGCGTCACCGCCCCTGGAGGCGTGAGCTCTGCCCGTGGAGGAACCGCCGCTCGCTGCCGGTGAGCGCGGTCAGGCCGCGGGCCTTGATCTTGGCGAGAAGCTCGTCCAGGACGCGCGCCTCGCGCGCCCGGCGCGTGTGCTCGCGCTCCTGCCTGCGCTTGCCGAGCCAGTGCCAGCACCGCGCGAAGAACCGCCGGCGCCGGTAGCCCCCGCCGAAGAACGACCCGATCCGGACCCGCACGCCCTCCACATCGTCATCGACGGCCACGCTCACGCAACCGTAGAGCGTCGCCGCGAGGATGCCCGCGCCGGCGAACACCGGCGGCAGCGAGTCCATCACGATCCCGAACGCGATGAACCCCGCGCCGCACACGGCGCCGCCGAGCAGCGTCGCGAGCGTGGCCTTGCCGTAGCCCAGATACCGCCAGAGAATCGTCTGCCAGATCCGGCCGCCGTCGGTCACGAACACGGGCAGCAGATTGGCGACGAGAAGGAGCTGGTTCACCGACAGCAGGACATCGAGGCCGCTTCCCGCGGGATCGGGCAGCATGGGCGGCACGCGCGTCATGAGCATCCAGGGAAGAAAGATGACGTACACGATGAGGTGGGCGAGCGGTCCCGCGACCGCCACGCAGCACTGCGCGAGCGGCTTGAGCGGGGTCTCGTACGCGCTCAGGCCCCCGAGCGGCCAGAGCAGGGCCTCGTGCGCAAACCCTCCCGCGAACCGCAGGGCCAGGAGATGCGCAACCTCGTGCACGAGGACGAGCACGAACACGCACACGGACAGAAGGACGCTCCACGTGACCGAGCCGCGGCTCGCAACAAGGCCGAGCGCGAACACGAGGAAGAACGACACGTGCAGCTTGAGCGGCACGCCCCCCACGCTGCCGAGGGGGAGCGCCAATGACCGCAGAATATCGCGCCATTGCGCCATGGGTCCTCACCGATGCGCGGCGGCGCCCCGCGGCGCCGCATCCGATACGTCCAATTGTACCGATCCGGCGGCGGCGGAGCCAGGTATGCTCCCGCGCGGCGTGAACCGTCCCTCACGGCCGGCGCCCGGCGCCCGCGGCAAAGCCCGCTCTTGCACGGGCGCGAGCGGTCCCGTACCCTGAA
>JBFZCA010000145.1:0-6900 GCA_041308205.1 Planctomycetota bacterium
AGGGTACGTGCCGCCGCCGGCGGACGACGAGATCCCCTCGGAGTACTTCGAGGAGCACACGGAGCTCGAACGCGGATAGACCGGCAGGCCCGCGCGTTCCGGTATCGCCGGCAGACCCCGCGCGTCCCGGGCCCGGCATGCTCTTCGAAACGAGCGGCGCGCCGGGAGGGCTCCTGCGAGACCGCAGGAATGCACCGAGCTCGGCGTCGGAGAGCGCGCGATGCCGCGAAGGCGCGAGGGCGCCGGGCTGCGCGCCGTTCGCCGCAGCGGCGCAGGTCGTCCGGCGCGATAGAGCCTCACGCGCTCCAGGGCCGCGGGTGCGGACGTCGTGCTACAGCGTCGCCGGCGGCGCCCACAACCGCTCCACGTACGGCAACTCGCCGGCGAGCGGCCGCACGTAGGCGCGGAACGCATCGGTCATGCCGTTGCCCGCGGCGTTGATGTACTCGGGCGGCACCACCCGGGTCTTGGCCGCGATGTCCGCGAGGGGCGCCAGTTCGTACTTGACGGCGTAGTCGCCCGTCCGCCTGATCACGACCGAGCCGTCGACATCGTGCCAGCACGCGTACTGGGCGGCCTTCTCGCCCACTTCGCGGGCCTCGCGGGCATCGGTCGCGGACACGACGTTCGGGAACGAGCGCTGCAGGTAGCCGAACGTGTCCGACCGCACGCGCTTGATCTTGAGCTGCTTCTGAACCGCGTCGGCCAGCTCGTCGGCGAGCGCGCCGCCCGAGAGCTGCACGTTGCCGTGGGCGTCCACCTGCGGCTCCCTGCCGAACTTGCGCATGAGCGCCGCGGCGAGCGGGACCTTCTTGCCCTTGGCGTCCTTTTCGCCCCACACGCCCTCGGACACGGCGACCAGGCAGCGCGAGTGCTTCTTGTACATCGCGTCGACATCGGCCAGGAACTGGTCGATCGCAAACTGCCGCTCGGGGAGGTAGACCAGATGCGGGCCGTCGTCCTCGTGCTTGTGCGCCAGGCAGGACGCGCCGGTGAGCCACCCCGCGTGGCGTCCCATGACGACGCCGATGTAGACGCCGGGCAGCGCGATGTTGTCGACGTTCGCGCCGCTGAAGGCCGAGGCGACGAAAAGCGCCGCCGAGCCGTAGCCGGGACAGTGGTCGGTGACCGGGAGGTCGTTGTCGACGGTCTTCGGAATGTGAATCGCCCGCAGCTCGTAGCCTTCCCCGGCCGCGAACTCGTTGACGATCCTGACCGCGTCGGCCGAGTCGTTGCCCCCGATGTAGAAGAAGTAGTGGACATCGCGCCGCTTGAAGACGTTGAAGATCTTCAGGCAGTACTCGGCGTCGGGCTTGTCGCGCGTCGAACCGAGCGCGGCCGAGGGGCTGCGCGCCACGAGCTCCAGGTTGTGCGTCGTGGCCTCGCTGAGGTCGACGAACTTCTCCTCGATGATGCCGCGCACGCCGTGCACGGCGCCCCAGACGCGCGTGATCTCCGGGAATTTCCGGGCCTCGACCACCGCCCCGACCAGGCTCTGGTTGATCACCGCGGTCGGGCCGCCGCCCTGCGCAATCACGACCTTGCCGACCAGTCGACTCATCGATGTGCCTCCTCAACAAGACCGCAAGGAGCCCGCCGGCGGGCTCATGCCGGATACAGGATGGCTGTTTATCTTGCGCCATCGGACGGCGTCTCGCAAGAGGATGGGCGCACGCATCGCCCCGCCACCGTCAGGCGGCGCGAAGGGGCGACGGGCGGGCAGGTTTTGGGTTAAGATGACCCCAAGGAGACCTCCGCATGCTCGCACGCATCCCTCGGTGTTTCCTCTGCGCGCTGGCGCTCTGCGTCGCCCCCGCCCTCGATGCCGCCGCCGGAAAAGGCGTGCCCGACGAGGACGCCTACCGCATCAAGCTGCAGGCGCTCCGCCCCGGCGACCACGCCGGCCTCCTGAAGCTCGGCCAATGGTGCGAGGGCCGCGGGCAGCTCCAGTGGGCGCGCACATGCTACCGCCGCGCCGTCGAACTGGGACCCTCGCCGTCCTTCGCCGAGGCGAACTTCAACCTGGCGCGCACGGAGATCGCGCTCGGAAAGCCCGCGCTCGCCCTGCCGCGGCTCAGGCTCAACGCCGCCAAGCACGATGACGCGCGGGCGCGCGAGCTGCTCAAGAAGCTCGAGGACGACGCGTCGCGCCGCCAGCGCGAGCTGCTCGCCGAGGCCGATGCCGCGTTCGAGGCCGGCAGGTACGACAAGGCCTCGCAGGGCTACGCCGAGGCGATCCGCGAGTACCGGGACAAGCAGCTCGCGGGCCCGCTCGTCCAGGAGGAGGAAATCCTGCCCAAGGCGGCGGCATGCCGGGCCGCGCTCGATGCCGCGCGGCGCGCCCGGGAGGGCGGGCCCATCGAACCCGCCGCCTGCAGCGCCTGCCGCGCGAACAAGTCGCCCGGCTTCGTCGCCTGCTCCGCGTGCGAGGGCTCCTCCGGCCGCGCGCGGTGCGCGGCGTGCGGCGGCCTCGGCGCGAAGCTCTGCCGCGAATGCCGGGGCCTGACGCAGCGCGTCGAGGATGCCGGCCTGGACGCGCTCCTCGGCAAGCTGTGCGCGACGCTGGAGACCCCCGAGCTCAAGACGCTCGAGCTGCGCCGTGCGGCCCAGGGCATCGAGGAACACCTGCGCGAGGCCGGTTCGCGCGAGCTCTTCCTCCTCGCGCATTTCAAACCCGCGTGGGAGTCGTTCCCGCTGCCGGGCGGCACGACGCTGCCGGCGCCGCTGCCGCAGCGCCTCGACCCCGCGGTCTCGAACTGGTGGCTCGACACCGGCGACTGGCGCATTCGCGCCGCCGTGCTCCTGGGGTGGGCCTGCCGGTACGCGCGGCTGCTCGCGCGCATCGACGTGTTCCGCGAGGTGCGCACGCCGCTCTACGCGGGGCCCGACGCCGCCAAGCTCCTCGACGGCATCCCGGAGCCGGGCCTGGAGCTCTGCGCGTTTCCGGAAAGCCGCGTCGGCCGGTTCGTCGCGTTCGAGGCCGCGCTCGCCACGGTCGACGTGCAGGAGCATGCCGTGCGGGCCTCGATCGCCGGCGCCGAATCGGCCGCGATCGAAGTCGTGTGCTGGCAGCCCGCGCTCAAACCCGTGTTCGCGCGCCTGGCCGTCGGACCCTGGCGCAGCCGCATCGGACGCCTCGAATCGCTGTATCCCTTCGATCTGGCCGGGCGGCTCGCGAAGACGCCGCCCGGCATGCAGGTCACGTGGGTCGGCCGCCTGCTGCGCGCGCCGCTCGCCGACCCCGCGACGATCATCGAGCTGTGGGACTTCCGGCCGCTCTATCCCGCCAGGTACGCGCCCTTCGTGGCGCAGCTCAAGACCACGGTCGACATCGCGCTCCGGGATGTGAGGCTCGACGAGCTGCTCTCCATCGCGGAGACGATTCTCGGCCTGTCGATCGCGACCGACGGCGTTCCCGGCGACGCGTGGCTCGTCCTGATCGCGCACGAGTCGACCGCCGGCCGCATGTTCGCGGAGGTGGCCGATGTGCTCGGCGCCACGTTCTATCTGCGCGGCGACCGCCTGTGCCTCGGCGCGCACGCGCCGCGCGCGGAGGCCGAAGCCATGGCGCGGGTCCTGGCGCATGTCAAGCGCACGGACACGTCGTTTCTCGTCGCCGGAAAGGGCGCGCCGCGCCTCGCACCCGGTTCGCAGCCGGAACCGCCCATAGAGGACCCGCTGGCCGCGTACCGCAGGGCCGCGGCGGTAATGGAGTACGGCGACGCCGTGATGCACCTCCTGGCGGTGCGGTCCCGCCTGAAGGGCGCCGAGAGAAACACCGCCCACGCCAAGGAGATGGCGGCGGCGGAGCTCGGCGATCTCCTCACGGGCCGGGTGGCGGTCTCCGGCTTCGCCCGCGGCGACGATCTCGCGAGCCTGCGCGTGCGCGATCCGCAGGGGAGGGAGCAGACACGGTTCGTGCGCGTGCGCGAGCGCGGCGAGAAGGGCCTCATGGTCGAGACGACGTTCGGCGGCTCGTTCTTCCTGCCCGCAACGCAGATCGCCGACGAGAAGAAGGTCGCATCGAAGGACTGGCGCGACATGACGGCGGCGCACGTCAAGGCGCGCGCGGACGCGGCCGAGAAGCTCAAGGGACGGGCGCGGGCGATCGAGCTGTATTCCCTGGCCGTGCTCGCCAAGACGGGAGGCTGTGCGGCCGAGGGGCACGCCCTCGTCGAGAAGCTCCTGGCGTCGCCCGACTTTCCCTGGGTGCTCGAGAGCTTCTTTCCCGAGGCGAGGGACGGCGGCCTCGCGCTGTGGAAGCGGCTCGGCATCACGCCGCGCGAGACGGACGGCGACAAGGGCCCCCCGCAGGACATCGCGCGCCCTGCACAGGGCAAGGGGCCGGCCGCGCCGGCGGCGGGCAAGGATCTGCCGCGCGACCCGGCGGAGCTGCGGGCCTTCGCGGTCGCGCAGCTCGCCGCGGGCAAGGAGCACATCCGCAACTATCGCCGCCGCACGGGCGACTCCGCCAAGGAATGGAAGGCGGCGCTCGACAGCCTGCGCCGCGCGCGCGAGGCGTTCCGGGCCCACTGCGAGCGCAGCCCGGACGACCGCGAGGCGCAGCGGCTGCGCGAGGACGCCGACCTGCTCTTCGAGAGCTGCATCAAGGACACGCCGTTCATCGAATCCTCGGGCGGGGAGACCGCAACCAAGTAGCATGAAGATCTGGGCCCTCGGCGACCTTCACCTTCCCAGCGAGCGCGACAAGCCCATGGCCATTTTCGGCGCGGCGTGGGACGGGCACCCGGAGAAGATCGCGGCGCGCTGGCGCGAGCGGGTCGGACCCGAGGACACGGTGCTGCTGCTCGGCGACTTCTCCTGGGCCATGCGTCTCCGGGAGACGCAGCGCGACTTCGAGTGGCTCGCCGCGCTGCCCGCGGCGCGCAAGATCATGATCGAGGGCAACCACGACTACTGGTGGACTTCCCGCGCCAGGATGGCGCAGGTTGCCGGACCCGGGGTCGAGTTCCTGCACGCCGGCGCGATCGGCGTGCCGCCGTTCGTGATCGCGGGCGCGCGCGGCTGGGAGCTTCCCGCCCCCGAGAAGACCGCGGAGGAGAACGCGGAGTGCGCGCGTCTCTGCGCCCGCGAGGCCGAGCGCCTGACCCTCGCGTTCCGCGCGGCGGCCGCGCTGCCGCCCGGCCGCCTGATCGCCGCCATGCATTTCCCGCCGCTGCTCGCGAGCCGGGAGCGCACGGTATTCACCGATATCCTCGACGCCGCGGATCCCGAGGCGGTCGTCTTCGCGCACCTCCACGGCGACTCCCACGCGCTGGCGTTCCAGGGCGCGCGGGGCCGCAGCCGCTACGTGCTCGCAAGCGCCGACGCGGTCGACTTCACGCCGGTGCTCATCGCCGAGAGCGCCTGAGCGCCGCACCGTGCGCGCGCCGGCCTCGCCCGCGCCTGCCTTGCCTTTGCATCCGCCCTTTTCTACAATGGCGCTCGGAGTATTCATGTTCTGGATCACCGGCGCGCACGGCATGCTCGGCAGCGCGGTCGCACGACTTTGTGCGGACCGCCGCCAGCCGTACCTCGCCAGCGACGCCGAGGTCGACATCACCGACGTTCGGGCGCTGGAGGCCTTCGCGCGGCCGCATCGCATCGCTGCCATCATCAACTGCGCGGCATTCACGAACGTCCGCGCCTGCGAGACGCAGGAGGCGCTCGCCACGCGCGTCAACGGCGACGCGGTCGCCAACCTCGCCTTGGTCGCCGCGGCGAAGGACGCGCTCCTCGTCCACGTCTCCACGGATTACGTGTTCGACGGCGCGGCCGATGCGCCGTACCGCGAGGACGCCCCGACGAACCCCATCAACGCCTACGGCCGCAGCAAGCTGGCCGGCGAACGGCGCCTGCGCGAGGCGCCCTGCGCCTGGAGCCTCGTGCGCACGGCGTGGCTGTACGGCGATCGCGGCGCGAACTTCGTCTTCACCGCGCTGCGCATCCTCGCCGAACGCGGCGAGATGAAGGTCGTGACCGATCAGCGCGGGACGCCGTGCTACGCGGCCGACCTCGCCGGCGCCCTGCTCGCCGTCGCGGCGGCGCCGCCCGGGATCTACCACTTCGCCAACGCGGGCGTCGCCAGTTGGTACGACCTGGCCGTCGCCGCGGCGCGCCTCGGGAAGGATCTCGGCATCCTCGCGGGGGCGGCGCGGGTGCTTCCGACGACGACGGCCGAGCTGGGCGACCGCGTGACGCGGCCGGCGTACTCCGCGCTCGCGACGGACAAGATCGCGAGCGTGATGGGGCGGCCACCGCGCCCCTGGCAGGACGCGCTCGCCGAGTTCCTGGCGGGACTGCGCGGCGGCGAGCGGCCCTGGGAACCGCGCTCGTGAGGCGCACGGGCGACACGGTCTTCCTCGTTGCCGCGCTGCTGCTGGTCGCGGCGCTCCAGACGCTCCAGGCATGGCGCTCGCCGGTCATCCAGAAGGACGGCTTCGTCTTCATCGCGCTCGCCAAGAGCTTGTTGAAGGACCCGGTGCAGGCCGTGCGCGCCGCGGATCAGCATCCGGGCTATCCCGCCATGATCCTCGCGGGGAAATGGGCCCTGGGATGGATCGCGGGCGATGATCCGCCCCGTGCCTGGGCGCTGGGCGCGCGCGTGTTTCCGTGGATCGGCGGCCTTGCAAGCGCGTGGCTCGTGTGGCTGCTCGCGCGCCGTCTCTTCGGCGCTCCCGCCGCCCGCATCGCGATCGTTCTTTTTGCGACGCTGCCCCTCTTCAGGCGCAACGCCGCGGATGCGCTGAGCGACACGCCCTGCCTGGCGCTGTACCTCGCCGCCGCATGGTGCCTCATCGAGGCGTTCGCCCGCAGGAGCGTCTGGTGGATCCTCGGCGCGGCGCTCGCGAGCGGCGGCGCCTATCTCGTCAGGCCCGAGGGGCTGGGCGCGGCCATCGT
>JBFZCA010000146.1:0-7588 GCA_041308205.1 Planctomycetota bacterium
CCTGGGAGACCCGCGCGGGCGGCGGCGATGTCGACGGCGTGGAGATCATCCTCGAGCATCCCGACATGCCCGTGAAGACGCTCGAGAAGCCGCACGTCATCTGGTCCTACCTTCTCGAGCATTCCGACCCGGACACGGCGCGGCGCCTGCGCGCGGACCCCGGATTCCGTGCGGATCCGCGGACCCTCGCCTTCCGGTGCAACCGCGAGGCGACGCGCGGCTTCGCGCTCACCGTCGACCAGCTCCTCCGCGGGAAGGCTTTCTGGGTGCCGGCGCTCGATGTCTACGTCGCGGCGGGCGACACGCCGCCCGCGTTCGAGGAGCACATGACAGCGATCACAGCCCATGCAGGCGCACGCATCCTCGACCGCGCGGCGCACGAACCGGAAGCCACGTACGCGCAGTTCGCATCTGCCTGGGAGGACATGGGCCGGCCTTCCTACAAGAACCCCGCGCAGGTCGGGCCGGGGCATATCGTGTGTCTCGCATGGGACAGCTCGATTCACAAGTTCGGGACCGATCGCGGCGCGGGAGTCTGGAACGACTACGGCAATCCCGACCGCTTCCGGTGCCGGTTCGATTTCGGCGATCTCGGCCGGGATCTCGCAAGGACCTGGAAGCGCCAGTCGCTCGACCGCGGCCTGCCCGTCATCACGACCGTGTTCGAGGACGACGGCATCCGCTACGAGGTCGTCCAGTTCGCGTATCCCCTCGACGGCCCTCCCGCCGAGCGCCGCGGCGACATTCCCATGACGCTCCTCGGGCGGCTCACGGTGACGGAGCTTCGCGGCGACGCGCGCGCGCTCACTGTCGGGCTTGTGCACGAGCGCGAGATCGGCGGCGAGATTCAGCACCGCACCATCCGGGACGGCATCGTCCTCGAGGAGGTCGGAACCGGCCGGGCGCTGCTCTCGGCGCGAAGCGAGGGCGTTGTCTTCGACGTGCAGGTGCACGCGAGCGCGAAGCCGAGAGCCGCCCTCGTGACGGCGTCGTTCACGCTCGGCGCCGGCGCCGCCCGCGAGATTCTCATCGTGCTTCCTTCTCCGCCGGTCGCGCCGGTCGAGCGGGAGAAGCTCCTCGCGCTCGACTTCGACGCCGCGCGCGCGGCGACCATCGCCTTCTGGTCGCGCCTTCTGGAGCAGGGCGCCCGTTTCGAGGTGCCCGAGGAGACCGTCAACGACCTCGTGCGCGCGAACCTCTGGCATGCGCTGCGGCTGCCGCGGCGCCACGGCGGGCAGGAGCTCGGCGTCGCCATCGATCTGCCCTATTCCAACTTCGCCTACGACCAGCGCGGCACGCCCTGGCCGGTCAACCAGTCGGTCTACGTCGACACGTACATCCACGGCATGCGCGGGTATCACGCGATCGCGGCCGAGGAGCTCGCCGTGATCTTCCGCAACAACCAGGAGCCGAGCGGCCGTGTCAAGGGCTTCGCCGACTGGGGCGTCTACACGCCGGGCATGCTCTACTCCGTGGCCATGCACTACCTCCTGTCGCGCGATCGCGCGTCGTTCGAGCGCCTCCTCCCGCAAGCGCTCAAGGCGCTCGCCTGGTGCCTCGCGGAGATGCGAGGGGCGGCCCCGCGCGCCCCGGCCCTCGGGGGCCTGATCGCGGCGCCGCTCAACGACCTTTCCCACGAGCCCCGCGGCTGGGCGTTCAACCAGGCGTACTTCTCGGCCGGGGTGAAGCTCCTCGGGCGCGCGCTCGCCGAGATCGGCCACGATCGCGCGCAGGAGTGCCTCGCGGCGGCGCACGCGTTCGACGCGGCGATCGAGCGCGAGTTCGGCCGAGCGTCGGCGCGCTCGCCGCTCGTCCAGCTTCGCGATCGCACGTGGTCGCCGTACGTCCCGAGCGATGCGCTCGCGTCCCGGCGGCTCTTCGACGTCTGGTACCCGACCGATGTCGATACGGGGGCCGTCCATCTCGCGCGCCTGAACGCGCTCGATCCGAACGGGTTCCTCGCGACGTGCCTCCTCCACGATCACGAGGACAACCTGTTCCTCGGAGGTCTGGGAATGGCGAACGAGCCCGTCTACAACCAGCACGCCATCGCGTACCTCCATCGCGACAACCCGGAAGCGGCCATCCGCGCCTTCTACAGCATGATGGCCTGCGCGTTCAGCCGTTCCGTCCTCGAGCCGGTCGAGCATCGCTGGGGCTGGGGCCAGTACTTCGGCCCGCCGAGCACCGACGGCGCGTGGTTCGAGCTCTTCCGCCGCATGCTGATCGACGAACGCGACGACGATTCGCTGCTCCTCCTCCTGGCGGCGCCGCGGCGGTGGCTCGAGGACGGGAAGCGCATCGCCGTCGAGCGCGCGCCGACCTTCTACGGCCCCGTGTCGTTCAGCGTCGAGAGCCGCGCCGCGGCGGGCGAGATCGCGGCGGCCGTGGACATGCCGGACGCCGGGCGCCCGCGCGCGCTGATCGTCCGATTCCGCCACCCCCGGAATCTCGCGATGCGCTCCGTGACGGTCAACGGCGCCGCGTGGCAGGACTTCGATCCCGCGAAGGAGTGGGTCATGATCCGGGCGCCGCGCGATGCGCGCTACACGATCGTCGCCCGCTACCGGTGAGGATGAACGCACCCGACACGGCGTTCAGCACGCCGCCGCGTCTCACCTGCGATTCGCCGGCAGCCGCAGGCTGGGGTCGCCGAACAGCATGAACTTCATGCTCTGGAAGAAGACGCTCGGCGGGTACCAGCCGGCGTTCGGTTTCAGCGCTGCGAGGCATTCCTTCTCGTAGTAGTAGACGCCGGGCGACACGTCTTACGCATCGTGGCGAGCTTCCGGCGGCAAGAGCGGCATCGGAGCTGAGCCTGTGCCACCGTCCATCGCGGACGTCCGGATCCGGACGCCACCCCCGCCCCGTGGGCATGGACGCCATCAACGCGCTTTGGCATGCTTCTTGTACTAGCCATCGGGTGCATGACAGGGAAGAAGAAGCCACACCACGCTCATGACCTCGCCTGGCGGCGGCTGCTCGGACACAGAACCGCCTTGCGGGAGCTCATCATGGATTTCGTGCCCGAGGCGAGAACGCTGCTCGGTCGTCTTGATTTCGCCAGGGCAGTGCCTGTCGTGCGCTCATTTGTCGATCCGCGCCCGCGTGCGCTCGAGACCGATGTGGTCTGGAAAGTTCCCGCGGAGAGGAAACACGAGTGTTTCATTTACGTAGTCATCGAGCACCAGAGTACCACGGAGCACCTGATGGCGTTGCGCGTGCTCAAGTACGTGACCGCACTCTACGACAGCCTGGTCGATGAAGCGTACGCGAGCACGAAGAGGTACGGACCCGACACGCACCTCCCGTTGATCGTGCCGATTGTCATCTACTGCGGCGAGGACGAGTGGACGGCACCCCTCACGTTCGAGGAACTGCTCGGTGCCTGCCCGCCCGGGGTCACGGCCCCGATCAGACTGCGGTACTACCTTGTCAATGCTCGGGACCTGGCCCCTGACCGACTTCGCCGCGTCAAGAACGCCCTTGCTGGTTTATTCATCTTGGAGAAGGCTCGCCTTGAAGGGGACACGACATGCCCTCGGGCGTTCATGGAGGCCCTTGCAGGCGAGACGGATCCTTCGTTGGTGGAAGCAGTTTTGATTGCGGCGTATACTATCAGCAGCGCGAGAGGCGGTCCCGTGACGCCTCGAAAGATCTGGCGCCTCCTGCATACGCAGCGACCCAGGGAGCGTACCATGGCACTCACTATGCGAGAGTTTTTGTTGATGTGCGGCCGCGAAGCCAGCAAGGAAGCAGGGCTCAAGGAAGGGCTGCAAAGGGGACTGCAAAAGGGACTGCAAAAGGGACTGCAGGAAGGGCGAAAGGAAGGCGAACACGCCAGCACCGCCAGAGCGCGAGCTTCCTTGGAGGCGTGGCTGCGCAGGCACGGGGTCGATTCGCGGGTCTATGCCGATGACCTCGCCCGCATTCCCGACCTCTCGAGAATCATGGATCTCATGGCCAAGCTTGCGGCCGCCGATGATCCTGCCGCATATCTTCGGCGGCGCTTCCGACACTAAGTACCCTGTTCCGCAATTACGGTGGCATTCGAGCCCCACTCGGGCGCTCTGGCTGCGTTGCGCTCCTTCGGCGATCGGCTCCACAGATCGCCTCAGTCGCGCGCCTTGCCAGAACGCCCGAGCGGGGCTCTCGGTGCGTCACCATAATTGCGGAACAGGGTACCGAGCACTGCCGCGGGCGCCCCTGTTGCCGGCCCGGCCTCGGAAGGAGGAACGGATGGCGAGGAAATTCATGTTCTTGGCTCATGGATTGGCCGGCGTCGCGCTCGCCGCGGCGGGCGCGGAAGCCCCTGCCGACGGCGCGGAGAACCCCGCCGGGGCCGCGACGGTGACCGTGGACCTCAATGCCGATCTGTCCGAGATCTCCCCCCGCATCTACGGCCAGTTCATCGAGCACATGGGAAACTGCATCTACAACGGCATCTGGGCCGAGATGCTCCAGGACCGCAAGTTCTTTCACCCGGTCGCCGTCGCGGGCGCGGAAGGCGCGGCCGGCGCGGAGTCGCCGTGGAAAGGCGCCGGCGCGGAAGGCCCGATCGAGATCGGCATGGACGCGCAGGAGCCGTACGCCGGCCGCTGGTCGGTCGCGCTCGGCGCGGAGGCCGGGGCGCGGGCCGGCATCCGCCACGGCGGCCTTGCGCTCTGCGAGGGCCGCGCGTACGCGGGCCGCGTGGTCGCGCGCAAGAAAGGCGACGCGCCCGCCGCGCTCGACGTGAGCCTCGTCTGGGGCGAGGGCGAGGAAGAACGCGCAGTCGCGGCGTTTCCGCTGAAGGACGTCTGGACGACGCACAAGTTCGAATTCACGGCCCGGCGGGGCACGGCGCGCGGGGTGCTCGAGCTCGCCGTCCGGGATGGCGCGGCGCGCATCGGCGCCGTCTCGCTGATGCCGGCCGACCGCGTCGAGGGCTTCCGCGCGGACACGCTCGCCCTCCTGGCGACGCTCGATGCGCCCATCTACCGCTGGCCGGGCGGGAACTTCGTGAGCGGCCACAACTGGTGGGATGCGATCGGCGACCCCGACACGCGCGCGCCCGTCAAGAACCCCTCCTGGCCGGGCATCGAGCACCACGATGTGGGCATCGACGAGTTCATGACGTTCTGCCGGCTCCTCAAGACCGAACCGTACGTCGTCGTCAACGCGGGGCTCGGGTCGCCGGAGATGGCGGCGGCGCTGGTGGAGTACGCCAACGCCGGCGCCGGCACGAAATGGGGCCGGGCGCGCGCCGAGAACGGGCGCGAGCGGCCGTACCGCGTCACGTGGTGGGGCATCGGCAACGAGATGTACGGATCCTGGCAGCACGGCAACGTGCCGCTTGCGCGCTACATCGAGCGGCACAAGGCCTTCGCCGCCGCCATGCGGGCGGTCGATCCGTCGATTCAGATCATCGGCGTCGGCGCGACGGGCGCGTGGAGCCTCGGCATGCTCAAGGAGTGCGGCAGCGACATGACGCTCCTGAGCGAGCACTTCTACTGCGCGACGCACGCCGATGTCCTCCGCCACGTCCTGAGCATGCGCGACGCCATCAGGGACAAGGCCGAGAAGCACCTCGAAGCCTGCCGGGCCGTCTTCGGCGCCGCGCGCGCGCGCGTGCCGATCGCGCTCGATGAGTGGAATTACGCCTGGGGCGATGCGCCGCACGTGTACGGCGACTACGGCGTCAGGTACGCCTGGCGCGACGGCCTGGGCATCGCGGCGGGGCTGTGCGAGATGATCAAGCAGCGCCGCGTCTTCGTCATGGCCAACTTCGCGCAGACGGTCAACGTCATCGGCGCGATCAAGACCACGGCCACGGCGGCCGCGTTCGAGCCCTCCGCCCTGCCGCTCATCATGTTCCGGCACCGCTTCGGCGCGCTCGGCGCGGCCGTGACGGGCGACGCGGCGCCGCTCGAGGTCGCCTGCGGCGTGACCGCGGACACCACGGCCTTGACGCTCGCCATCGTGAACCCCACGCCGGCGTGGCGGCGCCTCGCGGTCGATCTGCGCGGCGGCGAGCTCTCGGGCGAGGGCGCGCTTTTCGTGTGCGCGCATCCGGATCCGGACGCCCGCAACGCGCCCGGTGCATGCGAGACGACGGATGCGGCGGGAGCGCAGGGCGAGCCCGCCGATGTCGCGGTGGAGATCGAGACCCCGCCGTGGCTCGGCATCGACCTCGGCGCCGTGCCGGCGTCTCCCTACAGCGTCGCCATCTGGCGGCTTGAACTGGGGGCATCGAGGCCCTCCCGCCCGGCGCCGATCGGCGAGCTTGCGCCGGTCCCCGCGGGCGCGCGGCGCCTCATGCTGTACGCGAAGGGCGATGGCCTTTGCGCCGCGACGAGCGCCGACGGCCTTGTCTGGCACGAGCTCGGGGGCGGCGCGGCGCGCGCGGCTCTCGGCGGGAAGGTCGAGGGCATCGCGGCGTGCCGCGGCGAGAGCGGCTACGCGCTCGCGATCGCGCGCGGCAACACGCTGTTCGTCGCCGCGACGAACGACTTCGCGCGACTCGGGGCGTTCAAGGAGGCCGTGCCGGAGGGCCCGCCGCTCGGCGAGGCCTTCGACCCCTGCATCGCGTTCGCGCCCGAGGAGAAGCGCTACGAGCTTTTCTTCGGCCGGCGTCTCGGACGCGCGCGCATCTGCCTGGCGCGGAGCGCGGACCTGTCGGCCTGGACCGCGCCCGAGGTCGTCCTCGCCCGCGGCCACGACGTGCGCGGGCCGGCGTTGCTTCGAGGGACGCGCAACTTCCTGTGGTACGATGACGGCAAGGCGCGCACGTGCCGCATGGCGTTCGGGCGCGCGCCCGCGGCGAGCTACGTGTGCGCATCGGCGCCGCTCGGCGAGCTGGGGACGCACGCGCCGCGCGTGCTCTTCGACGGGACGCGCGTGCTTCTGTATCTTGCGCGCGCGCAGGGCGGCGCGCAGGTGCTCGCGTCGAGCGACCTCAGGTCGTGGGAAGAAGTGCCCGCGGAGAAAGTGAAGTTGCCGGAAGGAATGGATGCCTTCTGCGTGCTGTGGGCGGACGAGAATACCGTCGAGGGGCTCAAGTAGCAACGGAAAGCGGGGGCGCATGGCGGAGCGGGCCGGCGGCATCGATGTCCTGGGCCTGGGCGTCATCACGGTCGACGTCCTCATGCGGATCAGGGGCCTGCCCGAGAAGGGGGGCAAGGCGCGTGCCGAGGGAGCGGCGCTCCAGGGCGGAGGGCTCACGGCGACGGCGCTCGTCGCGGCGAGCCGGCTGGGCGGCCGCGCGCGCATGCTCGGCTGCCTGGGACGGAGCCGTCTGGCCGCGCAGGCCGAGGCGGACCTGGCGGCGGAAGGCGTCGATGTCGGCGGGATTCTCAGGCGGGACGGCGCCGAGCCCGCCGTCGCGGTCGTGCTGGTCGACACGCTGAGCGGCCAGCGGACGATCATGGCGTCGCTGGAGGGTGTCGCATATCCCTCGTTCGAGGAGCTTCCCGCGGGCGACCTTGCCCGCGCGCGCTGCGTGCTCATCGACCAGCACGGCGGCGCGACCGGCGTCGCGCTGGCGCGCGCCGCGCGCGAGCGCGGACTGCCGGTCGTGATCGACGCAGAGGCGGCGATTCCGCACACG
>JBFZCA010000147.1:0-2606 GCA_041308205.1 Planctomycetota bacterium
CCGGCAAGTACGACGACTGGCTGCCCAAGGACGAGCGCTTCGACGACGGCGGCTTCGTCTCGGAAGACGTGGGCAGGTGGCAGCCGAACGCGTGGGACCTGTGCGACATGCACGGGAACGCGGCCGAATGGACGCTCTCCGCCTATCGGCCGTATCCCTACCGCGACGACGGCCGCAACGACCCGCGCGCGGAAGGGCCGCGCGTCGTCCGCGGCGGGTCCTGGCGCGATCTTCCGCGCGACTGCCGCTCGGCCTCTCGCCTCCCCTACCGGCCGTACCAGAAGGTCTACAACGTGGGCTTCCGCGTGGTGTCGGAAGCGCACGACCCGTCTGCCTCGGCAGGGAAGGGCGCGCCGGACTGAATCGCCTTGCCGCGCTCGATGCCTCGGCGGCGATGCGTGAGGACGCACGCGCCGTCGGCGCGGCGGCGCACGCCATCCGCGGTCGCCTTTCCGGGAACCGCGAGGCATGCTAGGATCGAGGGTGTGACTGCCGAAGGAAACGTACAGCGCGAGAAGGAATGGCTCGCGGAGCAAGTGCGTCTGGCAGCGAGCCTCACCGACCGGGACCGCATCCGGATCCTTCGCGATCTTCTGAGAACCGCCGCGGCGATCCGCGCCGCCAAGACGCCCGAGGAGCGTGCGCGCGAGGACGACGTGCGCCGTGCCCTCGAGCGCGACCCGGGTCTTGCGCGCTACGGCGAGCTCGAGTCGCTGATCGCCGAGTACGCGCGTCCGCCCGGCCCTTGAAGGACAACGCGGCCGCGGGTCGAGCCGTGACAGGAGTTCGGTCGAGCGCGGGGCGTGCCGCCTCGCCCGCCGGCGCTCACTCCCGGCAGCCCGGGTTCCCCGGCGCATCGTAGATCCCGGGCGCGGGGAACGGCGCCGGCGGCGGGTCGCCGCGGGCGAAGAGATACTGGAGCACGTAGACGGCGTCCGCGACGTCGAGCCGAAGATCGGCATTGCCGTCGGCCGCGTTCGGGCAGGCGAGCCGGGCCGAGAGAAAGAGGTGTGAGAGCACGCGGATGGCGTCGGCGACGTCGATCCTCCCATCTCTGTTCGAGTCGCCGCGGATGAAGGGAATCCGCTGATCGTGGAAGACGGCGCCGATGTCGGCCCGCGTGCCATCGGGATCGAGCGGCGACGATGGGTCGCCGGCATCGATGCACGGCGACATGCTCCCCAGGCGATAGTCGCCGGCGGCCGCGTCGCGGAAGCACGGATCGGCCGAGATGTCGTCAGGGCCGACCGCGCACTCGGATCCGTCGACATCGTTCCATGCCTCGGTGATGGTCCCCTCCGAGCACGAGAAGGCGCCGTGCCCGTTGGCCCAGAGGATGCAGTTCGTCACCGCGGCGGCCGCGCCGTTCCACGCGTTGACCCCCGCTTCGTTCTGGTTCTCGCAGATCGTGCAGTTCTCGATGCGGATCTCGCCGGGGGGCTCGCCGCTGCAAAAGATCCCCGCGCATCTGTTCCCGGCGATGATGCTGTGCCGTATCGTGCCGGAAGACATGGAGAAGGCCACGCCGCTCCATGAGCAGTCCCGGATGACCGCGCGCTCGATCGCGAACTCCGACACGTTCTCGCACAGAACGCCGTCGATGTCCTCGTGGGCGTCACCGGCGATGGTCACCTCCTCGATGCGCGCGCCGTTCGCCCCGCGGACGACGGCGCTGCACTCCGAGCAGCGGAGCGTCGTCGCCTCCGCTCCGGCACCGACCAGGCTCACCCCGTCCTTCAGGACGACCGCCCCATCGTAGTCCCCCGCGGCGATGCGGACGATGTCGCCGGAGACCGCCGCATCGAGGGCGGCCTGGATCGTGGCATGCTCGCCGGGAACTTCGAGGGTGGCGGCGGCGCAGGCGGCGGAGACAAGCAGCAGGCTCAGGGCCTTCATGGCGATCGGCGCTCCTTGAACTTCGGCCGTGTTCCATTCTACCGGTCGAGATGCCCAGTCCGAAGCATTTTCAAGGACGCGGCCGCGTGCGCGCGAAGCCTCCTCGCGCCCGGCGCCGGCCGTTACTCCCTGCTGGCCTCCTTGGCGCGCTCGAAGCGGTAGTACACCTCGAGGGTCAGCGCGCCCATCGCCGTCACGTACACACGGCCGCCGGCGAGGCTCCACTCGTCGATCGGATCCCAGGAGCCGACCTCGCAGCTCCGGCCCTGCGGCTGGTTGAGGACCCGCTGCGTGGGCAGGAGCGCATCCTGCATCTTGTCGTTCCATTCCTTCCAGAGGCCGCCGCCGTACTGGAACATCGCCAGGGTGCCGTAGTACCAGTAACAGAAGTTGATCGTGCTCCGCAGTTCCCCCTCCCTGCGCTGCCACATGGGCGGATGTTTCGCGAGTGCGTTGGCGATGCCCTTCTTGATCGTCTCGTTGGCGCGCGACTGGCCCGCGAAGAGCCGGCAGATGATGCTCACCGCTGTCATGCACGACTGCTCCTTCGTGAAGGAGTAGCCGCCCTTGAGCTCGTCGAGCTCCGGCAGGCGCGAGCCCTCGTCGCCGGGGGACTTGTAGCCCGTGAAGCCGTTCGAGCTGCTCGTCGCGTGGTCGAACCACTTGACCGCGCCCTTGTAGGACTGCTCCAGCTCCTCGCTGCTCGGCAT
>JBFZCA010000148.1:0-3640 GCA_041308205.1 Planctomycetota bacterium
GCGTCGTCCTTGTAGCCGTCATCGACGACGGGGCCGTTGTCGCTCGTCACGATGACGAGCGTGGTGCGCGCCAGGTCGAGGCGGTCGAGCGCCTCCAGGATCTGACCCACGCACCAGTCGAACTGCACGATCGCATCGCCGCGAGGCCCCATGCCGGTCGCGCCGGCGAAGCGCGGGTGCGGCACGCGCGGCACGTGAATGTCGTGCGTCGCGAAGTACAGGAAGAAGGGCGACGCCTTGTGCTTCTCGATGAAGGCCACGGCCTTGCGCGTGATGACGTCGGCCATGTCCTCGTCGACCCAGCGCGCGGACTTGCCGCCCGTCATGGAGCCGATGCGGCTTATTCCGTTGACGATCGTCTGGTCGTGCCCGTGGCTCGGGTGCATCTTCAGGAGGTCCGGCCGCTCCTTGCCCGTCGGCTCGTCGCCGACCTTCTCCTTGAAGCTCACGGTGATCGGGTCGGCGGGGTCGAGGCCCACGACGCGCCGGTTCTCGACGTAGACGCACGGCACGCGGTCGCCGGTCGCGGGGATCAGGAACGCGTAGTCAAAGCCGATGTCGAGCGGCCCGGGGCTGATCTCGCCGTTGAAGTCGACCCCTTCGCGCGGCCCGAGCCCGAGGTGCCACTTGCCCACGGCGGCCGTCGCGTAGCCCGCCTTGCGCAGCACCGAGGGCAGGGTCGTCCGGCCGGGCTCGATGATCAGGGCCGCGTTGCCGGGGAGGATGCCCGTGCCCTTTCTGCGCCACGGGTACTCGCCGGTCAGAAGCGCGTAGCGGGACGGCGTGCACGTCGCCGACGACGAATGCGCATCGGTGAAGCGCAGGCCCTCGGCCGCGCACCTGTCGATGTTGGGCGTGGCGACGCGCGTCGCCCCGTAGCAGCTCACATCGCCGTAGCCGAGGTCGTCGGCAAGAATGATGACGATGTTGGGACGCGCCGCCTTCGCGCCGGCGGCGGCCTTCTTGCGAGCCGGTTCCTTGAGGGGCCAGGCGGGGTCATCGACGCGCGCCGCCTTCATGAGATCGGCCGCCTTCGCGGCGAGATCGGCCCGCGCGGCGGCCAGATTGCGGGCCTCGCCGGGGTCGCGCGCGAGGTCGTAGATCTCGATCGGCGCCGACGGGCCGTTCTTCACGGCCTTCCAGTCCCCGAACCTGACTGCCTGGATCGAGCGCCCCTCGTGAAGCTCCCAGTAGAAGCACTCGCGCGCCGGCGCGGGGCCGCCGGCGAGCATCGAGACGAGCGACAATCCGTCCGGCGTGAATCCGGCCGGCGGCGCCGCGCCGGCGAGCTCGACGCAGGTGGGCAGGAAATCCCAGAAGGCCCACGGGGAGGCGCACACGCGCCCGGCCGGCACGACGCCCGGGCATCTGACGAGCGCGGCCTGGCGCAAGGCGCCCTCGTACATGCCGCGCTTGAAGCCGCGAAGCCCGAGCGACTGCTCGAACCTGCGGCCGATCTCGGAATTCGGCGCGAAGGACGAGCCGTTGTCGCCCGCGACGAAGACGATGGTCTTCTCGTCGATCCCGAGCTCGGCGAGGAGGTCGAGAAGCCGCCCGATGTCCGTGTCCAGGCGCGTCACCATGGCGGCGTACGTTTTCTGGAGCGGCGTCCAGTCCTTTTGCGCGTAGCGGCCCGGGTCGTCGATCTCGTACGTGCCGTGCGGCAGCGTGATCGCGTAGAAGAGGAAGAAGGGCGCGTCCTTGCGCGCACGCACCCACGCGAGCGCGTCATCGGCGATGAGGTTCTGGGCGTAGACGGCGCGGGCGTCCTTGCCGTCGTTGCCGGGGAGGTCGACGCGCTTGTCGTCGCGGTACAGGTACTTGGGGAAGTAGCTGTGCGCGTGCCGCTGGCAGTTGTACCCGAAGAAGTGGTCGAAGCCCGTCTTCAGGGGGCTGCCCGCGGTATCGAACATCCCCATGCCCCATTTCCCCACGCAGGCCGTGGCGTAGCCGGCGCTCTTCAGGATCTGCGCCACCGTCACCGTCCCGGCGGGAAGCGGCATCTGCCCTTCGGGCTCGATCTCGCGGTTGGCGCGGATGGGGCAGTGCCCCATGTGGAGTCCCGTCATGAGGGAGGCGCGCGACGGCGCGCACACCGAGGTGCCGCAGTACGCCTGCGTGAACCGCGTTCCCTCGGCCGCCATGCGGTCGAGCCGCGGCGTGGCGATCAGCTTCTGCCCGTAGCAGCCCACATCGCCCATCGCCAGGTCGTCGCACAGGACGAAGATGATGTTCGGCTTGGAGCCGGCGATCTCGGCGGCAGGGGAAGCGGCAGCCGCGCACAGAACGCACAGAAGACACCGCGCGCACGCGCGCACCGCGCGGGCGTCAAGGAATCGACGTCCTCTCTGCATGGGAATGGGTCCTTTCGGAAATCCGGGGACAGTCACCGATTTCCCCGCGGGGAAATCGGTGACTGTCCCCGGACGGGTGCCGGACGGGTGTCCCCGGACGGGTCCATTATCGACGAGCCTGCCCCGTGGTCGCAAGGCAGTGCGTGGTGGAGGCGATCGTTGACCACGGCCGCCCGGCGGTGTATCCTACCTGCGCGCCGCCGGCGTCTCCCCGCGATTGCCGAGAGAAGCTCATGCCGCGGATACTGAACAGAGTTCTCGCCTGCCCGAAGCCCGACTACACGGCGCGGCGCAACGGCAAGGTCCTCCTCGTCTGGAAGGACGTGCCGTACTGGATGGTCGTCGACGAGGACTTCCGCGCGTTTCTCGACGAGCTCGATGGCACGCGCACGCTCGCGGAGGTGGCTCGCACCCGCCCGGCGTGGCTCGCGGCGCGGCGGGACATCGCGCGCGCCGCGCGCACGCTGGTCGACTCGGGCGTCCTCAGGGGAACGACAACGCCGCCCGAAGCATCCGCGCCTTCGGCGACGCCCATCGAGAGCATCGCCGTCAACATCACGAAGCGCTGCAACCTGCGGTGCGGTTTCTGCTACTACCTGCCGAACCTCGCGAAGGAGGCGCCGAACGAGCTCGCCGCGGAGGAGATGATCGCGGTGATCGAGAGCGCGCGCCGCTTCTGTAGCCGCAAGGCATCGCTCGTGCTCCTGGGCGGCGAGCCCTTGCTCGAACCCGAGAAAGTTCTCGCCGTCGCGGCGTTCGCCGCGCGACGGCGCATGACGTGCGTGCTTTCGACGAACGGGACGCTCGTCAGCGACGAGTTCGCGCGAGGCGCGCGCGCCGCGCGGCTGCAGGTCCAGGTTTCGCTCGACGGCCACACCGCCGAACTCAACGACGCGGTGCGCGGGAAAGGCGTGTTCGAGCGCGCCGTTCGCGGCATCCGCACGCTCGCGGCGCACAAGGTGCACACGATCGCGAGCCTCGTGTGCCACGCGGGTAATGCGGCCTTCCTTGCGGATTTCTACGGCCTCGCCCTGTCGCTCGGCGCCGACGAGGCGCGCTTCATCCCGCTGAAACGCATAGGCGGCGGCCGCACGGGAGGCTTCGCGCCCGCGCGCATGCGCGAGCTGGTCGCGACGGCGGGATCGCTTTTCGCTGCGCATCCCGAGTTCCTCCGCATGGCGGGCCGCGATTGCGTCTCGATCCTGGCGAATACGTGCAGGTACTCGGTGCGCCGCCGTTCCTGCGGCACGGGGCTGCAGACGTTTCTGCTCGATGCCGACGGCGGC
>JBFZCA010000149.1:0-21940 GCA_041308205.1 Planctomycetota bacterium
TATCTCGGCGCCCATGCCGGCGGCGATCGCCGCGGCCGCGGCGGCGCTCTCGCACGCGAACTCGCGACGGGTGAGCTTCCTCTGCACGCTGCACCTCCCTGCCGGAGCAGTATCGGGAAAGAGACTGGACGCGGGCGATGGTCAGTATAGGAGCGGAGGCGGCCGCGTTCAAGGCGCGATGGAGCGCGGCGCCGGGAGACGCGGCGGCGCCGGCGAGGTGACAGCCTCCCGCGCCTGGGCTACAATGAGTGCACCACGAAAGGAGCACCCATGACGCGCAATGACCTTCTGTCCGGATGTGCGTGCTGCGGCATCAGCCGCCGGCGTTTTCTTGCGGTGGGATCGGCCGCGTGCGCGGGCGCGGCGGGGCTAACGGCGTTGCGCGGCGAGGCGCGCGCGGCGGAGCCCTCGGGCGCGATGCGCGTCCGGATCGTCTACGCGCTCCACGCGCCGCAGCAGGCGGTGCCCGACTGGCCGAACAAGGGCTTCGATTTCGTGCCCGTGATGGAGCGGATCAACGGGGCGCTCGCACGGGGCTGCCCGGGGATCGAGTTCGTGCCCTCGATGGCCGCGGGCCCCGAGCAGGCCAAGAAGATCCTCGATGACGACGCCGCGCTCGGCATCGACGGCTACATCGTCTTCCAGATGAACTGCTGGAACCGGGTCGTCCAGACGATGGCGACATCGGGCAAGCCGGTCCTGTACGCGGATTTCCAGTACGCCGGCAGCGGCGGCTTCCTGGTCTACACCGCGGGATTCCTGCGCGCGAAGGCGCCGAACGTCGGGTTCGTCGCATCGTCGCGCTCGGAGGATCTCGTCGAGGCGGCGAAGTGCTTCACGGTCGTCGGGCGGGGCGGCTCGGTCGCCGATTTCACGGCGGCGACGGCGCGCGTGCGCGCCGCGGCGACGCCCGCGCCCGGGAACCTCGCGTGCACGGCCGATGACCTGAAGGCGCTCCCGACCGCGGAATGCCTCGCGCGCATGAAGAGCTCGAAGATGCTCGCCTTCCTCGATCAGTCCTCGAAGATCGCGGCCCCGATCATGGGCATCCCGCTCGTCTACCTGCCGTTCGCGGAGCTGAACGATGCGTGGAAGGCGGCGGACAAGGATGAGGCCCGGGCGATCGCGGACCGCTGGCAGGCGACCGCCGCGAAGATCGAGGGCGTGTCGCGCGAGACGCTCGAGCAGTCGGCGGCGATGTACCTCGCGGAGAAGGCGCTCCTCAAGAAGCACGGCGCGAACGCGATCACGATCAACTGCCTGGGCGGATTCTACGGCGGCCATATTCACGCGTACCCGTGCCTCGGCTTCCACGAGCTCTGCAACGAAGGGCTCGTGGGCGCCTGCGAGTGCGATGTCAGATCGACGGCGACGATGGTCGCGGTGACCGCGCTGACGCAGGGCCGTCCCGGCTACATATCCGATCCGGTGATCGACACCTCGTCGCGGCGGATCATCTACGCCCACTGCGTGGCGTCCAACCGTGCGTTCGGTCCTGCGGGCGCCGCGAATCCGTTCGAGATCCTGACGCACTCGGAGGACCGCCAGGGCGCATCCGTGCGCTCGCACCTGCCGCTCGGCTGGATGACGACGACGCTCGAGTTCGATCAGGGCCGCAAGGAGGTGCTGCTCCATCGCGGGAAGACGGTCGCCAACGATCCGGACGACCGCGCCTGCCGCACGAAGATCGCGGCGGAGCCCGCGGGCGACATCGAGAAGCTCTTCACGCAGTGGGATCACTGGGGCTGGCACCGGGTGACCGTGTACGGCGATCTCAAGGAGCCGGTGTACGCGCTGGCCGACGCGCTCGGCTGGAAGGTCGTCGAGGAGGCGTAGCGGCCCGGGACGCAGGACGGAGGACGGCCGCGAAGGCGCGAAGACGCCGCGGATCGGCGGCTGATCGGACGGTTGCCACGAAGGCACGAAGGGTCTCGGGTGCATCCCAAGCGCGCGGTGATTCGCCGCTGATGCGTGGTGTCTTAGTGGCATCGTCCTTCCGTCCACCCGCGGGCGCGATGGACTCCTGCGGCGCCGGCGGCACTCGTAACCCGGCGAGCGTTCACTCCGGCCACGTGGAGCGCAGCGCCGAGACGCGCAGCGCCGCGCAGACGGCATCACCGCCCTTGGCGTACAGATCGAGCGAACGATCGGCGGGATCGGGCAGGAAGCAGAAGCAGATGAGCCGGCGCCCGCCGCCCGCGAACACCTCGATCGACGAGCGATCGACGAGTATCCGCAGGGCGATGCGCCCGCCGTCCGGCGCGAGCGGCGCGCTGCCGCCGGGCGTGCGCAGCTCGCCCGCCTTCGCGTCGTAGGCGATGCGCGCGCCGCGAACGACGACGCCGACCTCGGCGGCGTCCTTCGGCTCGAGCACGGCGTCGATGTCCCACAATTCGCCTTCGAGCGCCGCGAGGGGATTCGTCCCGAGCGCGAGCGCGAGCGCGCGCCACGTGCGGGTGTCGGTCCGGAGCGTCTCGATCTCGCTGATGGGGTTGAAGAAGAGGCGCACGCCCTCGGGCGTCGACCCGAGCGTCAGCACGCGCGGGAATCCCATCTGCTGATTGAACGGCATGCCCGGATACCGTCCTCCCTGCATCCAGGTGATCTGGATGCGGCGGCCGTCTGACGCCGGGATGTCGCTGTAGGTCTGCGCGGCGTAATCGTTGGCGCCGTAGCGCGACCGGAGGGGCGGCGTCTCGGGAAGGAACCGCCTGCCGTCGAAGGCGCCGAGGCGGTAGTTGCCGTTGCCGCCCCAGAAGACCCATCTGGTGTTCCGCGCGTCTCCGTCGACGGGCAGCTCGAAGAAGTCGGGGCACTCGCTCGTGCCCGGCATGGGGACATCGCAGAGCTTCTGCCACGTCTTGAGGTCGGGCGAGGAGAAGAGCGCGAAGTCATCCCCGTCCAGGTAGAGCGCCATCACCCATTGCCCCGTCGGCGCGTGCCGGATGACCTTCGGGTCGCGGTTGCCGCCGGCGATGTGGCCGAGCACGGGATTCTTGTCGTGCTTCGTCCAGGTGCGGCCGCGGTCGTTCGAGTACGCGATGCACTGCGTGAAGGGCTGTCCCTGCGACTCGCGGCTCGTGCCGCCCGCCGCGGTGTAGATGGCGACGAGCGTCTTCTCCCCGCCCTTCCGGAAACCCGCCGTGTCATCGTGGTCGACGACCGCGGAGCCCGAGAACATCGTGCCGAGCTTGTCGGGGCGGAGCGCGTGCTCGAGCTGCGTCCAGTGGAGGAGATCGGCGCTGACGGCGTGGCCCCACGTCATGTTGCCCCAGTCGATGCCGAAGGGGTTGTGCTGGAAGAAGAGGTGGTACTCCCCGTCGTAGAAGACGAGGCCGTTCGGGTCGTTCGTCCAGTTCGCGGCGGGCGAGAAGTGAAACTGCGGCCGGTACGTTTCCCGGTAGAGCTTGTCGACGACGATCAATGCGCCCTTGACCTCGGAGCCGAGCGAGACGCTGCCGGCGAGCGGGCAGGCGCCGTCCGCGGCGGGAAGCTCGCTGACTCTCAGCTCGCCGCGCGAGCCCTTGAGCCGCGACACATCCCACGTGATCCACGACGCCGTCTCGCGATCGGCGCCGGCCGCGTGCCTGACGACGCGGCCGCCGACCAGGAGCGCGACCTGTGCGCGGTTCCCGGCGTGCGCGGGAATGCAGAAACTCAGGTACTCGCGGTCGATGGCGAGCGTGCTCACGCGCTCGACGACGCCGGCTCGGCGGTCGGACTGCACGATGTGGTCCACGTTGACGTGGCCCCAGCCGCCCGTGGCGCGGTCGACGATCTCGATCACGGCCTCGGTCCCCTCCAGGTCGCGCACGTCCCACGAATGCCAGTCGAGCCGCTCGCTCCCGCCGGGCTTGTCGTTCGGCCCCGTGGCGGTCCTGACGATCGCGCCGCCGGCGAGCAGGTTGATGCACGTCTCGCCGGGGTGCATGCCGCCTCCGACGAGAAACGTGATGAATCGCCGCTCGATCCGGAACGGGGGCGACACGAGCGTGCCGACCGTGCCGTCGCCCTCGAAGAAGCTGTTGACGAGGCCCGTGCCCTCGAAGCCGCTCACGTCCATCTGCCCGGCAAGCGTGCCGCGGGCGGGACCGGGGCCGAAGGCCTCGCCGGTCGTCTTCCAGCCGCCGTAGGTCGCGCCCTCGAAGTCGGCGATGAGAATGTCGTCGCGCGCCGCGAGGGCGGCGGCGGCCAACGCGATGGCGGCGAGCACGTGCCGCAGAGCGGATGGATGGTTCATGGGTTCCTTTCTATGCGCCCGGCGCGCGCCGGGGCTCCACGCCCAGGAGGTGCCGCACGAAGAAATCCTGGAGCCGCCTGCGCCCGTACGGCGTTCCCGCGGCGCCGTGGCCGGCGCCCGGAATCACGAGCAGCTCGAAGTCCTTGTCGGCCTTGACGAGCGCGTTCACGACCTGCATGGTCGATGCCGGGTCGACGTTGTTATCGAGCTCGCCCACGATGAGCAGGAGCTTGCCCCGGAGCCTGTGCGCCAGCGTGACGTTCGAGCTCTCCGCGTAGTGCGGGCCCACGGGCCAGCCCATCCAGAGCTCGTTCCACCAGATCTTGTCCATGCGGTTGTCGTGGCAGCCGCAGTCGGCGACGGCGGCGTGATAGAAGTCGCCGTGCGTCAGGAGCGCGCCGAGCGCGCTCTGGCCGCCCGCCGAGCCGCCGTAGATCCCGACGCGCGAGAGGTCCATCCAGGGGCGCGTCGCGGCGGCGGCCTTGATCCAGAGGACGCGGTCGGGCAGGCCGGCGTCGGCGAGGTTCTTCCAGCACACATCGTGGAACTTCTTGGAGCGGTTGCTCGTCCCCATGCCGTCGATCTGGACGACGATGAAGCCGAGCTCCGCCATCGACTGGGCGTCGAAGTGGCTGCGGAAGCCCTTTGGCACGAACGAATCCTGGGGTCCGGCGTAGATGGCCTCGATCACGGGGTACTTCTTCCCGGGATCGAACGTCGTCGGCCGGTAGATGACGCCGTGAATATCGGTCGCGCCGTCGCGGCCCTCGGCGGCGAAGCGTTCGGGCGCCTGCCAGCCGGCCGCGAGCAGCGCCGCGTGCTCGGCGCGCTCGAGCTCGCAGATGCGCGCGCCGTCGGCGGCGCGCCTGAGCTCCGTCACGGGCGGCATGTCGACGCGCGACCAGGAGTCGACGAGAAACCTGCCGTCGGGCGAGAAATCGGCCGCGTGGGTCCCATCGCCCTCGGTGAGGATCGTGAGGCCGGCGCCGTCGAAGTCGGCGCTGCACAGATGGATGTAGTAGGGGTCCTCGCCGGGGCGGATGCCGCTCGCGCGGAAGAGTATTCGGCGCGCCTCGGCATCCACGCGCTCGACGCGGCGCACGACCCACTCGCCCTTCGTGATCCTGTTCTTGATGCCGCCGCCCGCCCCGTCGTAGAGGTAGAGGTGGTTCCAGCCGTCGCGCTCGGACATCCAGATGAGCTCGTTCGTCGCGTCCAGATAGTGAACGAAGAGCTTGCCCGCGTAGTCGATGAAGGTGGGGCTCTGCTCGTCGACGACCGCACGGGCCTCGCCGCTCCGGGCATCGACCGCGACGATCCGGAGGACCTGATGCCCGCGCTGGTTGTACAAGAAGGTGAAGGCGCCCGAGTCGGCGGCCCAGCGCAGGTCGGAGATCTCCCACGGGTTGGGGAACAGCGCATCGGACACGGGGATTTGCGCGCGCGCCGCGACGTCGAAGAGACGCACCTGGTGGAGCGGCACCCGGTCGCCGGGCTTCAGGTACGGGTAGGACTGGAGCTTGGGCTGGAGCTGATCGTGCGGCGAGGATTCGATGACGAAGACCTTGCGGTCGTCGCCGCTCGTGACGCGGATCGCCGCGATGCGCGTGCCGTCCGGCGACCAGGCGAATCGGTCGCCGTACGCCTCGGTCGGGCCGCCGTCGGCGCTGAGGGCGGATTCCTCTCCGCCCGCGGCGTTTCTGATCCAGAGGTTGTGGTCCTTGATGAACGCATCGAGCTTCCCGTCGGGCGACGCGCCGCGCCGATCGGGGCGAGGCCGGGGCTCGCTCGGAGGGTCGGCGTCTCCGGAACGCGGCTCGATCGACACGGAGAGCGCGTCCTCCTCCGCTTCCATTCGCAGGAGCGGCGCGCCCGCGGCGTCGACGACGAGCCAGACGTGGCCGGCGAACGTGTGCTGGTCGCGCTGCGCTCCCGGCGCGAGTTTCCCGTAGGAGCGGCGCTGCCCCTCCGCGTCGAGCCAGAAGAGCTCGACCTCGCCGCCGGTCGTGTTGACGAACGTCACCGACGTCTCCGCGCCCGTGCGGCGGCTCGCGCGCGGGACGCGGCGGCCGCGGTCGGCGGCGAAGGCTCTCGGGGGGCGTTCGATGGAGGCGCACTCGTACGTCGCCGTGTCGCAACGCCACCATTTGCCGCCGGCGCGGAACTCGACCTTCTTCGCCGCGAGGTCGAAGTCCAGGGTGTCGATGGGAAGGGCGCTCGCCTTGACGTTCGCGATGCCGAGCTTCGCCAGCGCGTCGGCCATGCGGGCATGGTCGAAGGCGGGCGCTCGGGTGCCGTTCTGCGCGTCAACGAGCACGAACTCGTGTGCGTCCGGGCCGGTCGCGACGCGGTACCAGAACTCGTTGTTGCCGGCACGCCAGCGGGGCCGTACGGTTTCCCGGTAGACCTTGCCGGAGAAGCGCTCCCTGAGGCCGGCGGCACGCTCGTAGTCCTCGCGCGTCCCTTGGGCGAGGGCGCACGCGGCGAGCGCGGCGAGGGCGGGAACGACAAGACGCCGGCGCACGCGATGCGGGGAAGGCGCGGGGGCAGTCATGGGCGGGCTCCTTCTACCGCGAACGCGGCGCTCATGCCGGCCGCGGATACTTCGCGAGCAGCCGCAGGTTGTCGTCCACGTGCCCGATCGCTTCGCTGCCGATGGTCATGCAGTCCAGGAAGTCGAGCCCCTGGGCGAACTGCATGCACTCCTCTCTCCGCTCGACGAGGCGCCCCTCGCCGTAGATCTTCATGCCGATGATCGCCTTGCCGTTGCGCTTGGCCTGCGCGAGGACCGGCACGACCTGGTCGGTGGATGCGTCCATCGCGACGCCGCGGGGGTTGACGCGCGCGAGGATCACGTCGACCCAGGGGCACGCCGCCGCGGTCTTCAGCGCCTCGAAGTTGTGGCACGAGACGCCGACGGCCCTGATGCGCTTCTTCTCCTTGAGCTCGGACAGCGCCTCCATGTAGGCCTGGAGCTCCTTGTCCCAGGCGCCGCTCTCGAGGCAGTGCAGGAGCACGATGTCGAGGCGGTCGGTCGCGATTTCGTGCTGGAAACGCTCGATGGCCATGCGCGTCGAGCGCTTCTGGAAGTCGGGCGGCGTCTCGGCGGGCTTGCCGTCGTAGCGCCACCAGAGCTTCGTCAGGATCGTCACCTTATCGCGCGGGATCGAGCGCAGCGCCTCGCGGAAGTAGACATGGGTCCCGTAGATGTCGGCCATGTCGAAGAACGTGATGCCGCGGTCGTAGGCATGCCGGAAGAGGCCGACGAGCTTCTCGAAGCCCATGCGCGAGTGGTTGGACTGGCGGTTCCCGCCGCGCATCCCCGTGCCCTGCCCGATGCGCGAGAGCGTGATGCCGGTCGCGCCGAGCGGGACGATGGGCGGCGGCGGCACCGCGACATCGGCGGCGGCAACGGCCGTCCGGCCGAAGCCCCGCAGGCACACGGCCGTGCCGGCGGCGGCGGCGAGGAATTCCCTGCGTCTGCACGCGGTCATGCGATCTCCTTTCGTGCGGGAACGGTGTCTGCCGCGATGATACCACGCGTCGGACAGCGAGGCGGCCGCGCCGGGAGGTTCGCTCCGCCCGGCGCGGTCGCGCGACTGTCAATGGACAAGTGTCACGAGACCTTGTCGGGAATCGTGAAGGGCGCGCGGTAGTTGCGCGTGAGGAGCTCGTCGGCCTCGGGGCAGTCGATGAACCGCTCCTTGGCGCCGTCGAACTTGAGCATCCTGCCGAGGCGGTACTTGATGCCGTCGAGCGTGAGCTGATTCGGGCCCGAGAGGTGCTCCTCCATGCGCGAGAACGCATCCGCCGCGACCTTGTCGTCGCCGAAGGACTTGGTGATGGGGCGGAAGGGGACCTCCTCGCCGAGGCGATAGGAGATGTTCGGGAGGTGGCACAGGCCCGCCGAGTAGTGGGCCTCGAGGATGTCGGCGTCGAGGTCCTCGACCCTCCGGCTTCGGACGGCCGTGATGAAGTTGCGGAAAATCCCGCCGCCCGGGCCTCGCTGCGCCGAGACTTCGGGCAGCTTCTCCGCCCGGGTCGAGCCCGTGGGGAAGAACTTGTCGCCGCCCGAGACGACGCCCTTCTCGAAGACGGCGATGTTGCCGACCTTCTCGCCGTGGAACTCGCCGGTCTTCAGGCCGCGGACCTCGAAGACGAGCTTGGTCTCGCCGAAGTCCATGACCGAGACCTGCGTGTTGGGGGTCTGGCCCTGATCGACGTAGCCGAAGCGGCCGCCCACGCTGATGACGCTCGTCGGCCACGTGGCGCCGGGGATGAGCCAGCGCGCAACGTCGAACTGATGGACGCCCTGGTTGCCGATGTCGCCGTTGCCGAAATCCCAGAACCAGTGCCAGTTGTAGTGGACCAGATTGGCGTGGTGGGGCTGATCGGGGGCCGGGCCGAGCCAGAGGTTGAAGTCCAGCTCGGAAGGCGGCGGCGATGCCTGTTTGACGTCGATGCTGCCGCGGGGCTTGTAGCACAGGCCGTAGGACACGAGGAGCTTGCCGAGCAGGCCCTGCTTGGCGATCTCGGCGAGCTTGGCCCATTTCCTCTCGCTGCGGCCCTGCGTGCCGTGCTGGACGATGCGGTTGTGCTTGCGCGCGCACTCGACCGCAATGCGGCCCTCGCGCACGTTGTGGCTGCACGGCTTCTCGACGTAGACGTCTTTTCCGGCCTGGCAGGCCCAGATCGTTATCGGGGCGTGCCAGTGGTTGGTCGTGGCGATAGAGATGACATCGAGATCCTTGTCCTCGAGGGCCTTGCGGATGTCCTGGACCATCGCGGGCTTCCGGCCGGTCTTCTTCTCGATCTTCTCGGCGTGCCCCTTGAACGTCCGCGTGTCCGGATCGATGAGGCACGTGATCTCGACGCCTTCCATGCCGAGATACTCGCCGACGTGCGTGCCGCCGCGGCCGTTGAGCCCGGCGACGCCGATGCGGATCGCATCGCCGGCGCCGAGGACGCGGCGCGCGGACAGGGGACCTCCGAGCGTGAATGCGACGCCGGCGGCGACGGTCGAGCGCTTCAGGAATCTACGGCGGGAAAACTGCGACATAGGGCCTCCTTTCGAGTCCTGCCGGGTTTGAACACAAACGTCACGTCATTGTAGTTGAACTCCGGCGCGCGGTCCAGAGTAGCGCCGCGCCCGTCACCGGATCTGCATCAATCCCCAGGCAAGCGCGATGAGGAGCAGCACCGCGCCCCAGGCCAGGACGAAGCCGGCGAGGTCCTCGCGGTAGCGCGTGAAGAAGCCGCGCCATCGCGCGCGAGAGAACCACCCCGTGAGATCGAGCAGCAGCAGATCCTGGCCGCGGTCGGCGGCGAGCGGCTTCGGCGCGCCCGGCGCGGCGTCGCTCGACCGGCGCATCGCGTCGAAGAATGCGTCCACGCGCTCCCCGGGTTCGGCGCGCGTGGCCAGGCTCGCGAGGATGAATGCCGCGGCGCCGGCCAGCATGGCCCACCCGAAGGGCTCGGGCGTCCACTTGTAGACGAGCTGCAGGGCGCCGGTTGCGTGCGCGTTGAGGGCATAGTACGCGCCGAGGGCGGTCGCCGTCGCCGCGTAGGCTCCGTACCGGTTGGCCCGCCGCCACAGGATGCCGCCCATGACCGCGATGCCGAGGAAGGCCGGGATGGTCTCGTTGAAGAGGAAGGCGTCGAGCACCTGGTCGACGGAGAGCGCGAAGAGAACGCCGAGCATGGTCATCCCCAGGCCGGAGACGCGCCCGACGAGGAGGCATTCCCTGTCGCCCGCGTCCGGCCGGATGAAGCGGATGTACACATTGCGCGTGAAAAGTGCGCCGGAGTTCACCATGAAGTTCGAGCAGGTCGACATGTTGGCCGCGAGCACGCACGCGACCATGAGGCCCGTGAACCCCGGGCCGAGGAGATGCAGGCAGGCGTAGCCGAAGGCGTTCTCGTTGTCGCCGAGCGAGACGCCGGTCTTGATGACCAGGGCCGCGATGATCAGCCCCGTGAGCGCCCAGCCGATGGTGCAGAGCCGCTTGATCATGTTGCCGTAGGTCTGGCCGACGCGGCCCGCGCGCTCGGTGCGGCCGGTCGCGTTCATCGCCAGGATGTGCGGCTGGGCCGTTATGCCGACCAGGCCGTTGAGGGTCAGCATGGCGATCGTGAAGAGGTCGACGCCGCTTGCCTGGTTATACAGCTCGAAGAAATCCGCGGGCAGCGAGGCGCGCACGCCCTCGACGCCGCCCACGGCCGCCAGGCCGCTCGGGATCAGCATGAACGAGAGGGCGATGATCAGGAACCCCTGGACGAAATCGGTGTACGCCGCCGCCGCCAGGCCCCCGAAGAAGCTGTACAGGACGAACGTCGCGACCATGGCGGCCACGCACCCGTTCGGCGACACGAGCTGCCCGCCGGTGGCCACCGAGATGACCTTGCCCGCGCCCTTGAGCATCGCGCCCTGGTTGCACACGAAGTACAGCATCGCGAAGAGGGTGTACGCGAGCGCCATGCCGCGCCCGAAGCGGTCCTCGACGATCTCGCCGATGGTCGTGCGCTCGGAGCGCCGGTACCACGGCGCCATGAGCCAGTAGAAGGGCGTGATGAGCATGTTCTTCCACTGGTACCAGATCGTCGCGAAGCCCTTGTCGAAGGTGGCGCCGGTCTGGGCGACGGGGTTCTCGGCATGCGTGCCCGTGCCGAAGGCCTGGCCGACCATGACCCACCAGGGAAGGTTGCGGTCGCCGAGAAAGTAGCCGCGGCTCGTGCGTATCCTGCGCGCGATCCAGAGCCCGAAGGCGGTGATGCCGGCAAGGTACGCGCAGAGGACGGCCCAGTCCAGCCACGTGAAGGCGGCGTTGCCGGGAGGCATGGGGGCATGGTACGTGATCGGAGAGGCGCGCGCAAGGCGCGCCTATGGGAGCTGCCGCGAAGGCGACGCACACCGGCGTCTTCGGGCGGAAGGTTGCCACGAAGACACGAAGGCACCAAGGATCGGGGATAAGTCCGTTGTCTTCCGGTGGAAACCCGAGAGGAAGGCATCTGGGATAGGCGCACGCTGCGCGTTCGCAGCATGCCGTCGTACCATTGGCGCCCTCGTGGCGGTTCTCTTCGTGCCGGCTGCGCGGGTAGTCGTATCTGGTGCGCCGGGTTCACGTATGGTAGTATATCTATAGGGACACTTGTACTTGTTCCTGACGTCGCCGGCCGCGCCGTGCTTCCCGTTCCGGCCGCGGTTTGCTATGATCGCTCCTCCGAAGTACGGTGCGCATGACGCAGCAATGTTCACGACGTCCTTTGGTTACGGCACGGTGTCGCCCGCCCGACGGGGGGCCGCGAGCCCCCAAGAGGTTTCATGAGCGCTCATCACGATGCCCCGCATGAGAAGACGTTCGCCGAGGACCTGGCCGCGAAGACCGGCATCGACGTCCGGAAGTGCTACCAGTGCGGGAAGTGCACGGCCGGCTGCCCCATGGTCCCGGACATGGATTACACGCCGAGCCAGATCATGCGCCTCGTCCAGATCGGGAACCGCGATGCGGCCCTGGGCTCGACAACGATCTGGTTCTGCGCGTCCTGCTTCACCTGCTCGACGCGCTGCCCGCAGGAGGTGAAGATCGCCGAGGTCATGGACGCGCTCAGGGAGCGGGCGCTCAGGGAGAAGAAGTCGCATCCGAAGGCGCGGAAGATCCTCGCGTTCCTGAAGTCCTTCCTCGGCTCGGTCAGGCGCACGGGACGCCTGCACGAGGTCGGCATGGTCATGGAGTACAAGACGCGCGCCAGGGACTTCTTCTCCGATGTCCTCCTGGCGCCGGCGATGTTCCTGAGAGGGAAGCTCAAGCTGCTGTCCAAGTCGGTCAAGGACCGTCAGGCCGTGGCGCGCATCTTCGAGCGCACCGCCGGCAGGAAGTGACGCGGCGCGGGGGCGCGGCTTCCCGCGGCGCGAAGGAGTGACGCATGGCAACTGGCTACTTTCCGGGCTGCTCGCTCGAGGGCACGGCGGCCGAGTTCGACATGTCCATTCGCTGTCTGGCGCAGGCGCTCGACCTGGAGCTTCGGGAGATCGATGACTGGAACTGCTGCGGCGCATCGGCGGCGCACCAGACCAACCACCTCCTGGGCCTCGCGCTTCCGGCGCGCACGATCGCGCTCGCGGCCGCTCAAGGCCTCGAGGAGATCTTCGCGCCCTGCGCGGCCTGCTCCAACCGCCTGATCGCCGCCCAGGCCGAATGGCTGGGCGATGCCGGCGTTCGCGCAGAGGTCGAGCGCGCGATCGACATGGCCCTGCCGGCCGCGCCCGTGCCCGTCCGGAACTGCATCGACTTCCTGCTGCCGCACATCGAGAAGATCAAGACGGCGGTCACGAGGCCCCTCGCGGGCAAGAAGGTCGCCTGCTACTACGGGTGCCTGCTCGTCAGGCCGCCCAAGGTGCTGGCCTTCGATGATCCGGAGAACCCGACCAGCATGGAGACGGTCGCCGCGGCGACGGGCGCCGAGCCCGTCGCGTGGGGCTTCAGGACGGAGTGCTGCGGCGCCGCCTTCGCGATGAGCAGCACCGCGTCGGTCGAGCGCCTGTGCGAACGTATCCTCGTGAACGCGAAGGCCGAGGGGGCGCACATGGTGATCGTGGCGTGTCCCCTGTGTCACGCGAATCTGGACATGCGGCAGCCGAAGGGCATGGCGCTGCCGGTGCTGTACCTGACGCAGCTCGTCGGGCTCGCGGTCGGGGTCGCGCCGAAGGCGCTGGGACTGAAGAAACACATAACGCCGGTCGCGGCGGCCATCGCGTAGGTTCGCGATGCGCTCCGCGGCGCGGCAACGCGCGTACGTCGTACTCGAACGGGAGGAGTGACGGTGGCCAGGATAGGCGTGTTCATCTGCTGGTGCGGCGAGAACATCGGCCGCACCGTCGACTGTCCGAAGGTGGCGGCCGAGGCCGGCGGGTTTCCGGGCGTCGTGCACGCCGTCGACTACAAGTACATGTGCTCCGACCCCGGCCAGGGCATGATCAAGGACGCGATCAAGGAGAAGAAGCTCACCGGGGTCGTCGTGGCGGCGTGCTCGCCGCGCATGCACGAGCCGACGTTCCGGCGCGCCTGCGCCGAGGCGGGCCTGAACCCCTTCCTGTGCGAGATGGCCAACATTCGCGAGCACTGCTCGTGGGTGCACGAGGAGAAGGGCGATGCCACGGCCAAGGCCGTGCAGCTCGTCCGCGTCATGGTCGAGAAGGTGAAGCGCAACGAGGCGCTCTTCCCGATCAAGGTGCCGGTCACCAAGCGCGCCCTGGTCATCGGCGGCGGCATCGCCGGCATCCAGGCGGCGCTCGACATCGCCAACGGCGGCCAGAAGGTGGTGCTGGTGGAGAAGGAACCCTCCATCGGCGGCCACATGGCGCAGTTGAGCGAGACGTTTCCGACCCTGGACTGCTCGCAGTGCATTCTCACGCCGCGCATGGTCGAGGTCGCCGCGCACCCGAACATCACGCTGCACACCTACGCCGAGGTCGAGTCCGTGAGCGGCTTCATCGGCAACTTCGACGTGAAGATCCGCCTGAAGGCGCGCTCGGTCGACATCAAGAAATGCACGGGCTGCGGCCTGTGCGCCCAGAAGTGCCCCCAGAAGAAGATCCCGAGCGAGTTCGACGAGGGCCTGGGCATGCGCACGGCGATCTACACGCCGTTCGCGCAGGCGGTGCCGAACAAGCCGGTCATCGACCGGGCGCACTGCACGAAATTCCTGACGGGCAAGTGCGGGGTATGCCAGAAGGTCTGCCCGGTCGGCGCCGTCGACTACGCGCAGGAGGACACGTTCGTCGAGGAGAAGATCGGCGCCATCGTGGTGGCGACCGGCTACCGGCTCTACGACTTCCGGAACGGCGAGAAGGACTACGGCATCGAGGGCTACGGCGAGTACGGGTACGGACAGTACAAGGATGTAATCGACGGCCTGCAGTTCGAGCGGCTCGCGAGCGCCTCGGGCCCGACGGGCGGCGCCATTCTGCGCCCGTCCGACGGCAAGGCGCCCGAGACGGTGGTCTTCATCAAGTGCGTGGGTTCGCGCGACTGCGCCAAGGGCCTGAGCTACTGCAGCAAGATCTGCTGCATGTACATCGCCAAGCACGCGATGCTCTACAAGCACAAAGTGCACCACGGGACCGCGTACGTCTTCTACATGGACATCCGCGCGGGCGGCAAGAACTACGACGAGTTCGTCCGGCGCGCGATCGAGGAGGACGGCGCCGTGTACATCCGCGGCCGCGTGTCGCGCATCTATACGCGCGGCGACAAGCTCATCGTCGCCGGCGCCGACACGCTGCTCGGGGGCGCCGCCGGCGGGCGCGTCGAGATCGAGGCCGACATGGTCGTGCTGGCCACGGCCATGCGGCCGCAGTACGGCATCGAGGCGCTGGCGCAGAAGCTGAGCATCGGCTACGACGAGTACGGCTTCCTCACCGAGGCGCACCCCAAGCTCAGGCCCGTCGAGACGAACACGGCGGGCATCTTCCTGGCCGGCGCCTGCCAGGGCGTCAAGGACATTCCCGAGGCGGTCGGCCAGGCGAGCGGCGCGGCCGCGAAGGTCCTGGGCCTGTTCTCGAGCGACCAGCTCGAGCGCGAGCCGATCGTGGCGCGCGTCAACCAGAGCCAGTGCGTGGGGTGCTTCTACTGCGAGCAGGTTTGCCCGTACCACGCGATCGAGCGCGAGGAGAAGCGCGACAAGGCCGGCAACCTCATCGCGCGGGTCGCGAAGGTCAACGCGGGGCTGTGCCAGGGCTGCGGGGCGTGCGTCGCGACCTGCAGGTCCAACAGCATCGATCTTGACGGCTTCAGCGAGGAACAGGTCTTCTCGGAGATTGGAGGGCTGAGGTGATGGAGACGACGACCGCGGAGTTCGAGCCGAAGATCATCGCCTTCCTGTGCAACTGGTGCACGTACGCGGGCGCGGACCTGGCCGGCACGAGCCGGCTGAAGTACCCGGCGAACATCCGCGCCATCCGATTGACGTGCACGGGGCGCATCGAGCCCATGTTCCTGCTGAAGGCGTTCCAGGAGGGCGCCGACGCGGTGCTGGTGTCGGGGTGCCATCCCGGCGACTGCCACTACACGAGCGGCAACTACCACGCGCGGCGCAGGTGGACGGTCTTCCGGAAGCTCCTCGAGTTCAGCGGGATCGACCCGCGGCGCGTCCTGTTCTCGTGGGTCTCCGCGGCGGAGGGCCGCAAGTGGTCCGAGCTGGTCGCGGAGATCACCGCGCAGGTCCGCGCACTCGGGCCGTTCACGAGCTTCGAGCGGATCGTCAAGGCATAACGAGGGACGAGCATGATCGAGCAATTACGGCAGCGCGCCCGCGAGCTCCTCGGGGAGGGCAAGGTCGCCCTCGTCATCGGCCACGGCCGGGGGAGCTCGCCGCAGGCGACATTCCCGGTGTTCATCACAAAGGCGGATGCGGTCGACCGGCTGGTGTTCAACCCCTTCTGCCGCAACAACCTGGCCGTGTACCTGACGCGCAAGGACATCATGCCGAAGGGCGCCGTCGGCCTCGTCGCGCGGCCCGAGGAGGTGCGAAGCGTGGCCGTGCTGGTCCAGGAGCAGCAGTTCGACGCGGACAGGGTCGTCCTGATCGGCGTTGCCTGCGCCGAGCCCGGCAAGGAGGGCGCCGCCTGCGAGATGCTCAAGGGCCGCACCCTCAAGGAGCTCGAGGCCGAGGTCGCCGAGCGCCTGAAGGGCCGCGATCCGGCGCAGGACGTCGCGGCGAGGGTGAAGGAGCTCGAGGCCATGACGCCCGAGCAGCGCCTCGCGTTCTGGGAGAAGGAGTTCTCACGCTGCATCCGCTGCTACGCGTGCCGCCAGGCCTGCCCGATGTGCTACTGCGAGCGCTGCATCGTCGAGAAGAACCAGCCGCAGTGGATTCCCTCCAGCGCCCGGCCGCTCGGCAACTACTTCTGGAACGTCATTCGCGCCTTTCACCTCGCGGGCCGTTGCATCGGCTGCGGCGCCTGCGCGCGCGCCTGTCCCATGGGCATTCCGCTCGACCTCCTCAACGCGAAGGTCGCGCGGGAGGTCAAGGAGAGCTTCGCGTACGAGGCGGGGTTCGACCACGAGGTCCCGCCGCCCATGGCGAGCTTCAGGACGGACGACGAGCAGGAGTTCATCAAGTAGGAGGACGCTATGGCGATGCTGCTTGCGAGAAAGAACCTGCACGCGCTGCTCCGCGGCGCCATGGAGAAGAAGTACCGCGTCGTGGGGCCGACGCGTACGGCGGGCATCGTGCTCTTCGCCGAGCTGTCGGACCCCGGGGCGCTGTGCCTGGACGAGCTCAACACGCAGAACTCGATCAAGGAGTTTTTCTTCCCCAAGAGCGAGACGCTCCTGACGTACACGCTCGGGAAGAAGGATGTCGCGATCGCCGACGACTTCGCGCCGCCGCGGACGGTGCTCATCGGCGGCCGCGCCTGCGACGCGCGGTCGCTCGTCGCGCTCGACCGCCTCTTCGGCTGGGACTACAAGGACAAGTTCTACTTCAAGCGCCGCGAGGCCACGTGCGTGATCACGCTCGCGTGCGACCGCTTCGACGAGGCCTGCTTCTGCACGTCGCTCGGCTTCGGGCCGCGCGCGACCGAGGGCAGCGACATCCTGCTCGTGCCGGCCGAGGGCGACGCATACATCGTCGAGGCCGTGACCGACAAGGGCCGGGCGCTGATCGCCGAGCTCGAGGACGTGTTCACGGAGGGGACGCCGGGCGCCGAGAAGGTCGCCTACCCCGAGAAGAAGTTCGACCTCGCGGCGGTGAAGCCGTGGCTCGAGCGGAACTTCGACCATCCCATCTGGAAGGAGGAGTTCCTCTCGTGCCTGGGGTGCGGCACCTGCACGTACCAGTGCCCGATGTGCCACTGCTTCGACATCGTCGATGAGGGCGACATTCACGGCGGGGCGCGCTGCAAGAACTGGGACTCGTGCCAGTTCGCGCTCTTCACCCTGCACACGTCGGGGCACAACCCGCGGCCGGCGCAGGCGTCGCGCTGGCGCCAGCGACTGAGGCACAAGTTCGTGTACTATGCCGACAAGTTCGGCACGGAGGCGTGCGTGGGCTGCGGCCGCTGCATTCGCAACTGCCCGGTGCGCCTGAGCATCCTGGACAAGCTCGTTCTGATCGGCCGCGAGGCGGCCGCCGCGCCCGCGCCGCCCGCGGGCGCGCAGCCAAGAGGAGTCACGAAGCGATGGCGAGCGACAACATCTATCTTCCGTATCTGATGAAGGTCGACGGCGTGCGCGACGAGACCCGCGATGTGCGCACGCTGCGCCTGAAGTTCGCGCGCGACGAGGATGCCGCGCAGTTCAGCTTCAAGGCCGGGCAGTTCGGGGAGTACTCCGTCTTCGGCGCGGGCGAGTGCACGTTCTGCATCGCCAACTCCCCGACGCGCGCCGGGTGCGTCGAATGCACGTTCAGGAAGGCCGGCCGGGTCACGAAGGCGCTGCGGGACCTCGAGGTCGGCGACACGATGGGCTTTCGCGGCCCGTACGGCAACGTGTTTCCCATCGAGTCCTGGTACGGCAAGAGCGTGCTCTTCATCGCGGGGGGCATCGCGCTTCCTCCCATGCGCTGCGTGATCTGGAACTGCCTCGATCTGCGCGACAAGTTCAAGGACATAACCGTGGTGTACGGGGCGCGCACGGTCGGGGATCTGGTCTACAAGGATGAGCTGAAGGAGTGGAGCGAGCGGGCCGACATGACGCTGATCCAGACCGTGGATCCGGGCGGCGAGACGCCGGACTGGAACGGCCGGATCGGGTTCGTGCCCACGGTCCTGGAGAAGGCGGCGCCGGCGAGCGCCGGCACGATCGCGATCGTGTGCGGCCCGCCGATCATGCTCAAGTTCACGTTCCCGGTGCTCGATCGCCTCGGGTTCCCGCGCGCGAGCGTGTACACGACGATGGAGAACCGCATGAAGTGCGGCCTGGGGAAATGCGGCCGCTGCAACGTGGGCGGAGTCTACATCTGCAAGGAAGGCCCCGTGTTCACGGCCGAGCAGGTGGCGCGCATGCCGGCGGAGTACTGACGCCGCCCGTCCCGCACGGCGGCGGCGAGCCGCGCCGCGTCACGCGTCGTGGACCCGCAGCCCGTAGTGCGCGAGGGTCGCAAGAAACTCGTCCGGCAGCGGCGCCGTGATCTCGGCGTCGAGCCTGAGCACGGGATGATGGAAGCACAAGCGCGCGGCGTGCAGCAGGAAGTGATCGGCGGTGGGCGGGCACGGCGGGCCGCCGAAACGGGCATCGCCGACCAGCGCGTGCCCGAGCGCCGCGCAGTGAATCCGGATCTGGTTCTGGCGGCCGGTGACGGGCGAGGCGCGCACGAGGCTCGCCTCGGCGCCGCGCTCGAGGCACTCGATGATCGTGACGCTCTCCTTGCGCGCATCCCCGCCGAGCGCCGCGGCGAGCCCCTCGGCCGGCCGGATGGGGATCCTGACCTCGTGGATGCCGTCCGGGAACGCGCCCGCGACGACGGCGAGGTAGTGCTTCTTGACGAGCTTGCGCTCGAACTGGCGCTGAATCCGGCGCCGGACGAACAGATCGAAGACGATGAGAATCGTCCCGCTCGTCTCGCGGTCCAGTCGGTGGCATGTCAGCGGCGGGGCGTGAGGAAACACGGCGGCGACGTAGTTCATCAACGTGTCGGCCTGGTGGCCCGCGGTCGGGTGGGTGAGGATGCCGCTCGGCTTGTTCATGACGACGAGGTGGCGATCCTCGTAGAGCGCCTGAATGGCGCCGGGCGCGAACTTGAGCGCAGGCTGCGACCGCGGCGCCCCGGCCATGAGGATCGCGTCCCCGCGCTTGATGCGATAGGACGCCTTGGACGGGCGGCCGTTGACCGTGATCTCCCCGCGGGCGAGCATCTCCTGAATCTGCGTGCGGCTGCGCCAGGGGAAATGGTCGTGCAGGTAGACATCGCAGCGCGGCCGGCGAGTGGTGCGGGCCTGGAATGCGAACGTCTCGGGCTGCGCGGCCGCGCGCGCGTCGGGGGCATCGGGCGCGTCAGGCATGCGGCAGCTCTCCGGGCTCGGCATCGGCGGCGGTGCGGCCGCGCAGGTGCGGGAACGCCGCGAGGAGCGGCGCGGGGGCGCGGGGGGCGCGGCCGAGAAGATGCGCGATGTCGATCGCGTTCGCGGGCGCCTGGCCGCGGTAGTGGTTGTTGGCGATGACGAACGCCGTTCGCGCGGCGGTCGCCGCCTGGGCGATGCGCGCGACCCACGGCCCGAGCTCCTCGTCGGTGTACAGGTAGTCGAACTTCTCGTCGCGGCCGGCGGACGCATCGAACCAGGCCTTGCGGTTGCGGCCGTGGAAGCGGAAGTACGCCGCCGGGCCGAACGCGAACGCGGAGATCGGCAGGCTGGTTGCCGTCGCCGGCAGGTCGATGTTGGCCAGGCCGATGCCGCGCTCCGCGAGAAACTGCAGGAAACCGTCGTCCAGGAACGAGCGGTGGCGGAGCTCGAGAACGAGCGGCAGCCCCTCGAGCCTGTCCGCGAGGCGCCGCAGGCGGTCGAAGGTTGCGGCCGCGAGGTCGAAGTTCCATGGGAACTGGGCGAGCACCGCGCCGAGCCTGCCGGCCGCGCGCAAGGGCTCGATCGCGGCTCGAAACGGCGCCACGGCCTCGTCCGAGCCCTTGTGGGTGACATCGCTCAGGAGCTTGCACGTGAAGAGGAATTCGGGGGCGTCCTCGACCTGCGCGGCCCAGCGGGCGGCCGTCTCCGGGCGCGGCAGCGCGTAGAACGAGCTGTTGATCTCGATGCAGTCGAAGTACGACGCGAGGTACGGCAGGCGAGCGCCGGCGGGCAGGCCGCGAGGGTAGACAATGCCCTGCCAGTCCTCGTAGGACCAGCCGGCGACGCCGATCTTGATGGCCGCTGAGGATGCATCGTGCGCGGGCTGCATGCATAGAAGTCTACCGCGTCGGCGGCGCGGCCCACAGCCCCTGGCCGGCCGCGATCCGCGGCGGTACCATGGACGGCATGACGAGCCGCCCGGAACGACGACCGACCGGCGCATCGCAAGGGCTCTCCCCCGAGACGAGCGTGCGCCTCGCGGCGCTGTGGAGCGGCATCGAGGCGGCTTCCGCGGCTTCCGGCGACTGTGCCCGGTGCGGCGAGTGCTGCAAGTTCGCCGAGGCGGGGCACGTCCTGTACGCCGAGAGGATCGAGGCCCTCTATGCCCTCGATCGGGCCGAGGATCTCGATCCATCGCAGCTTGCGCGGGGGCTGTGCCCGTTCTATCGCCGCGGCGCGTGTCTGAATCGGGCGGGACGGCCGCTCGGCTGCCGCACGTTCTTCTGCGCCGCGGCCGGCGCCGAGGAGCGGCGGGCGCTCTACGAGGAGCAGCTTCGGCGCGTCCGGGCTATTGCCCTCGAGGGGGGGATCGCGATAGACTACAGGCCGTTTCTGGCGCACATGGACGAGTTGCTCGGCGCGGTCTGAGGCCGCGCTTGACGGCGCCGGCGCCGCGTCCTACAATCAGCGTTCTTTTTCCCGGACTGGATGTGTATGGCGGCGAACGGAAAAGACACGAACGTTCCCCAATTGAAAGAGCTGATCGCGCTCATGGAGCGCCACGGCCTGCTCGAGATCGAGCTCGTCGAGGAGGGCCGGAAGATCCGCCTCAGGAAAGCCGTCCCGGCCGGTTTCGGGCAGGCCGCCCACCCTCAGACGGCGCCGCAGGCTGCCGCGGCCGCCCATGCGGCGCCCCCCGGCGCGCCCGCGACGCCCGCGGGGATGCTTGAGTTTCATTCACCGATGGTGGGCACCTTCTACCGGGCGCCGAGCCCGGATGCGGACCCCTTCGTCGAGGAAGGCAGCCGCATCGAGGAAGGCGATGTCCTCTGTATCATTGAAGCCATGAAGGTGATGAACGAGATCAAGGCCGAGCTGTCCGGCACGGTCGAGAAGGTCGTGGTGGAGAACGCGCACCCGGTCGAGTACGGGGAGCTTCTGTTCGTGGTCCGGCCCGACTAGGCGGCGCCCGCGGGGCGTGAGCGCGCGATGAAGAAACTCTCCTGCATTCTGGTGGCGAACCGCGGAGAAATCGCGCTCCGTATCCTGCGCGCGGCGCGCGAGCTCGGCATCCGGACCGTGGCCGTGTACTCGGAGGCCGACCGGGGCGCCGCGTACCTCCACCTGGCGGACTCCTCGGTGTGCATCGGCCCCGCGGCGAGTAGCGGAAGCTACCTGGACATCGCGCGGATCATCAGCGCGGCCGAGATCTCCGGCGCCGACGCGATCCACCCCGGCTACGGCTTTCTCGCGGAGAACGCGGAGTTCGCGGAGATCTGCGAGCGCTGCCATCTGACGCTGATCGGCCCGAGCGCCGAGAACATCCGGCTCCTCGGGGACAAGGCCCGGGCGCGCAAGCTCGCCGCCGAGAGCGGCATCCCGCTCCTGGCGGGCACGGTCCCCGTCGCCGACGAGAACGACGCGCTGCACCTGGCATCCGAGATCGGATTCCCGGTGATCATCAAGGCGTCGGCGGGCGGCGGCGGCCGCGGCATGCGCGTCGTCAGGGATCCGGAAGTGTTCGAGCAGAACTTCCTTGCGGCGTCCTCGGAGGCCGAGAAATCGTTCGGCTCTCCGGAGGTGTACGTCGAGCGGTACCTCGAGAACCCGCGCCACATCGAGATCCAGATCCTCGCCGACCACTACGGGCACGTCGTCCACCTGGGGGAGCGCGACTGCAGCATCCAGCGCCGCCACCA
>JBFZCA010000150.1:0-5438 GCA_041308205.1 Planctomycetota bacterium
CGAGCGCAAGGCGCTGCTCGCGCCGCCCGCGGGCCCGACCGCAATCGTGTCGTTCACGGTCACGATCGAGGCCCCGCGGCCGGACCGCGCGCTCAGGCAGACGGCGCTCCGCATGTACTTCGACGATTCCCCGAGCCCGCAGGTCGAGACTCCCCTCGGCGACTTCTTCGGCGCCGGCCCCGGCATCTGCCCGTATGCGAGCGTGCCGTTCACGGTCGCGCCCACCGGCGACATGACCTGCCGCTTCGTCATGCCGTACGCCAAGACGGCGCGCATCGAGCTCGAGAACTGGTCCGGCGCGCCCCTGCGCGCGACCGGCGCGGCGGCGTACGCGCCCTACGCGTGGAAGCAGGGCGAGTCCATGCACTTCTTCGCGCGCTTCCGCGCCGACCACGCGCTCTTTTCCATGCGCCACAACGAAGTCGCCGATCTGCCCTTCCTGTGCGCGCGAGGAAAGGGCGTCTACGTCGGCACGGCGTCGATCCTGATGAACCCGACGAGCGTGCCCACGCCCTCGGGCGGCTGGTGGGGCGAGGGCGATGAGAAGATCTGGGTCGACGACGACGTTTTCCCGAGCACCTTCGGGACGGGCAGCGAGGACTACTACAACTACGCCTGGAGCGTCCCCGACATCTTCTGGCACCCCTATTTCGCGCAGCCGCTCACGACCGGGCCCGGCAACCGCGGGTACGTGGTCAACAACCGCTTCCACATCATCGATGCGCTCCCCTTCACGCGGAGCATCTTCTTCTTCATGGAGCTGTGCTCGCACATGCCGACCCCGAATCTTTCCTATGCGCGGCTCGCGTACTTCTACGCGTTTCCGGGCATCCGCGACGACCGCGTGCCGCTCACCGAGGACGCCGCGCGCATTCCCGAGCTGCCGCCGTGGCTCCCCCTCCCCGCGGGCGGCTGCCGCACGGCGGAGTTCGTGCAGGCCGAGGGCCTGGACGCGCAGGGCTCGGGCGTGGTGCGCGGGCGCGAGGATGCGATGTGCGCGGGCGGCAAGGCGCTCTGGTGGTCGCCCGCAAAACCCGGCGACACGCTGGCGCTCCGCGTCCCCGTCAAGGCGGCGGGCAAGTACCGCATCGGCTTCACGTTCCTCCAGGCGCCCGAGTGCGCCCGCATGCAGGTCCGCGTCGGCGACGCGCCGATCTTCGACGACGGCCGCGCCATCGATCTCCACGCGCCGCATCTCACGATGCTGCGGAGCGACACCGGCGACCGCGTGTTCGAGCTCGAGGCGGGCGAGTGCACGCTCACGCTGGCGCCGGTCGATGCCGATGGCAATCCCTGCACGGCGCCGATCGGGATCGATTTCGTGTGGCTCGTCAAGTGAGGGCGGCCGGCAGGCTCAGCGCGCGTATTTCCTGAGCTGCTGGACGAGGAAGCGATAGAGCTCGAGGAGGTCTTCCTCGGCCAGCGTCTCCCCGATGGCGATCGAGCTCTTCTCGTCGCCCACGACGACGCGGCTCTCGCGGCCCGCAAGGCCCAGGAACCCCTTGCCGGCGGGCAGGACGGCGCAATACGCGATCGCGTTCCAGGCGAACAGGCGCCGGGTGCGCCAGAGCCCGACCTGTTCGATGACCAGGCCGTCCTTCTCCGCACGCACGACGCCGCGCTTCGCGAACTCGTTCATGCCGTAGGGAAACGCCCACGCACACAGCGCGGCGAGCACCGCCGCGGCGGCCACGCCCCAGGCCGACCGCATGAGCGCCAGGCTCTGCCAGTTCAGACCCACGACGACGAGCATGAAGACGGCGAGCAAGACGGGGCCGCGGCCGCTGATCGGGAAGAAACGCCAGGGCAGGCGGAGCTCGCCCCCGGTCGCCTTGCGCTTCGACCCGCCCTCGCGCTCGAGCAGCGCCGCAAGCTGCCCCCAGAAAGGACCGCGTTCGATGCGCCTCGACGCATCTCCCTCGTTGACGGCGAGCGGCCGCGCCAGAAACGTCGCCAGGCTCTCGGCGCACGAGACGGCGACGAACGCATCGGACGTGATCCCGAGGACCTTTCGCTTCGCGCCCGCGATCGCCAGTTCGAACGCCGCGGCGCCGCCCGCGGCCGGGGTCTCGACCTTCAGCTCGACGGCGTCATCGTCCGCGAGCGGCCGCCAGATCGCCGCCAGCGGTTCCACGATGCCGGCGAAGCGCCCCCACCGCTTCTCGGCCGGGGCGAACACCTTCCCGTACGTGCCCGCGGACATTGCCGCACCGGCAAGCCAGAGAATCACGATGCTCGCGCCGAGCAAGGTCGCATCGGCCTCGGCTCCCCAGGCCGTGAGCCGATGGAGCGCCACCAGGGCGCCCCAGATGCACAGAAAACCGGTGAACGCGAAGAGCCCCGGCTCCCAGGCCGCGACCAGGCGTCGCTTTCTGACGGTATGGCGAAGGTCAAACATGCTGCTTCTCTCCGGCGCGCCCGGCGCCTGGACAACGTGCCTGCAGTATAGCAGAATTCGAATCTTCACGAAACGCGCCGCGCGCGCGCTCTGCCGCGGCCGCGGGGCGCGATGAGGAGGCCGGAGCATGCTCGAGGACCTGATGATCAAGGATACGCGCACGGCGCGCTTCCCCGCCGGTTTCCTGTGGGGAGCGGCGACCGCGGCGCTCTGCGTCGAGGGCGCGTGCGGCGGTGCCGTTCGCGGCGAGACGATCTGGGATGCATTCCTCGAGGGACAAGGCGAGGCCCGGCCGGGGCCTGAACGCGGCTGCGATCACGCGCACCGCGTGGAAGAGGATATCGAGCTCATGCGGCGGCTCGGCGCCGGGGCGTACCGGTTCTCCATCGCCTGGGCGCGCGTCTTCCCCGACGGCAAGGGCCGCGCCGACCCGCGCGGCGTCGCGTTCTACGATGCGCTGCTCGATGCGCTCGCCCGCGCGGGCATCCGCCCGTTTCCGACGCTCTACTACTGGGACCTGCCGCAGGCGCTGGCGCGCCGGAGAGGCTGGATCGACCGCGACACGGCCGCATACTTCGCGGACTTCGCCGCCTTCTGCGCCGAGCGCTTCGGGGACCGCGTCTCGTCCTTCACGACCCTGAACGATCCGTGGTCGGCGGCGATGCGCGGCTACGGCGACGGTTCGCATGCGCCCGGAGTGCGGGGGCATGCGCGCGAGGCCCTCCACCATCTCCTCCTCGCCCACGGACGGGCGGCGGCGGTGATCCGCGAGCTCGCCGGGGAGAAGGCACAGATCGGCATCGCCGTGACGGTGACGCCCGTGCACGCGGCGCGGCCGGGGGCGCCGCACGCGGACGCGGCCGTCCTCTATGACGCCTTCCTCAACCGCGCGGCGCTGGACCCGCTCTTTCTGGGAAGCTACCCCGCCGAGGCGGACGCGATCCTCGGCCCGGGCCCCTCGCCGGTCATCGAGGGCGACCATGCGCTGATCGCGGCGCCGCTCGATTTCATCGGGCTCAACTACTACACGTGCCGGCGCGTGCTCGCCGCGCCGGGCGCGCGGCCGCTGCCCCTCAAGGTCCTTCCGCCGCCCGCGGCGGCGCGCACGATGCTCGGCGACGAGATATATCCCGCGGGCCTGCGAGAGGCGCTCGATCGCCTCGTCGCCGGCTACGGCGTCAAGAAGGTCTTCATCACCGAGAACGGCATTCCCTGCGCGGACGCCAGGGACGAACGCGGCGCGATCCGCGACCAGGCGCGCATCGAGTTTCTCAAGGCCCACCTGCGGGAGCTTGCGGCCGCCGTCAACGACAAGGCGCCGGTCGAGGGCTACTTCGCGTGGTCCCTCCTCGACGGCTTCAACTGGACCAACGCGGGCGCGCGCTGCGGTCTCGTGCACGTCGACCACGATGCCGGGCTCGCGCGCACCCCGAAGGACAGCTTCGCGTTCCTTGCGCAGGTCATCGATGCCGGCGCCGTGCCGGACCCGAACGCGTGGTGATGGGCAGGCGCTCAGCGCGTGCGCTCGATCGTGCGGCGCCGCGACGCTGCCGGCGTGCTCTGGCGCGCGCGCGGCGGCGTCTCCTCGCGCTTGAGCACGCACAGCACAAGCACGAACCCCACGCCGAACCAGATGACCCCCGCGGCGAGCGCGATCCACCACAGCCGCTCGGAGTTGTCGCGCGGCCGCGCCGCAAGCACGGCGCGCGCGAACGCACCGGCCTTCGACTGAAGCTCCGCGCGCGCGCCGGCAAGCGCGCGTTGACGCGCGCGCCATCCGTCTTCCGCGGCCGCACGCTCCGCGGCGGCCGGGTTGAAGGCGGACAAGGCGCCGGCGAGCGCCTTTCCCTCGGCGGCGGCCGCAACGAGCGGCGGAACGGCAAGCCGGCGCGCGGGACGCTCCGCAAGCAGGTCGAGAAGCTCGGCGAGCGGCGGGAGGAACGACACGAATCGCGGCTCCTCGACGTCCGCGGGAATCACGCCGGCATGGCCGCGCCGCGGCGCGGCCTCGGCGGCCAGATCGTACAGCAGCATGCGGATCATGTCATCCGCAAGGTCGCGCGCCCGGTCGATCGTCCGCGTCGAACGTTCGATCTCGGGCAGGTCCGCCTGCATGGCCGCCACGGTCGAGGCCAGCGCGCCGACCGCATCGGCGAGCCCCCCCGCCTTGGATGCGTCGCGCGTGTCGGCGTTGCGCCACTCGGTGATCTTGCGGCCGAGCGCCACGGCTTGCTCGAGCAGCGCGCGCACATCGCGGTCGATCGCCGCGCGGCGCTCGGCGCCGAGCTCTGCCGATTCGACTGCGGCCGCCCTTCCCGCGAGATTCTCGGCCAGACTGTAGGCCTCGGCGGCCGACTTGACCCGCTCTTCCTTCCCCGTGTCGCCGTCCTGCCACCCGATCGACACCGCCGTGAGCACGAGGCAGAGGAGCGCCGTGACGCTCCCGAACACGAAGAGCTCGAAACCCTTACCTGCAAGGCGCATGATTCCCCCCGTTCGACGCGCGTGCCGGCAACTGCCGCACGTTTCCATTATCGGTCATTCGGCCCCGAAAACTGACCCCGAGCCGCGCCTCCGAACAGTCCAAGAAGCCTCTTGACCCCTTCATGGCTGCAGGTACAATTACGCATGACCAGGCGGGTGTGACGCAGTGGTAGCGTATCAGCTTCCCAAGCTGATTGTCGTGGGTTCGAACCCCATCACCCGCTCCAGCTCATAAAGCGCGTCGTAGTAAGGAGTTACGGCGCGCTTCTCTTTTTGCAGCGGTACATATTCGGTGAACCCGTGCGTCGAAACGTGCAATGAACACGTCCGTTGCGCAATTGCGGCTCTGCCGGCGCTATGGAGGTGGGGACCGAAGGTCTCCACGGCGGCAATCGCTCGGCGTCCCTGCTGTCTGAGACAACCCCCCTTCCGTCCCCCCTTCAGGGGAAGGGGGGAAACGCCGGCTACGGCCGGCGCCTGCAGGGCCACGGTTTCACCGAATATGTACGTTGCGTTCCTCCGACTGTGACGCGGGCAATTGTACCATGCGCACCGG
>JBFZCA010000151.1:0-4070 GCA_041308205.1 Planctomycetota bacterium
AGATGCGCGGCGTCGACGCGCTCGAACTCGGGGTCCGCGTGAAAGCTCGTGCGGTCGTGCTGGACGGCGCTGAATATGCGGCCGAGCAGATCGACATACTCGCCGCTGTTGAGCCCCGCGCGCGCGACGCCCTGCAACGTCGCCGCGGTGAGACACTGAAGCAGCGCCACGCCCCCGCCGGGAAGCTGCGTCGAAAGAACGCGCCGGCCGGCGAACTCGCCCTCGATCTGCGCCTGCCACCTGACCGTGTAGGACTCCAGGTCCTCGCGCGTCACGAGCGCCCCGTTCGCCTCCCAGTCGGCGGCGATCGCCGCGCCGATCGCCCCGCGGTAGAACTCATCCGGTCCGCCCTCGGCGAGGCGGTCGTAGGTCGAGGCGAGCAGTTCCTGCTTCACGATGTCGCCGGCCTTGGGCGGCTCACCGTTCGGGAGCCACAGGCGCGCGCCGTCGGGCGTGCAGCCCAGGCGGTCGCGCGTGGCCACGCGGCCGAAGAGCCCGGGGCGGCGCCAGAAATTCGCGAGCTGAGGGCCGACGACGAACCCGCGCCGCGCGAGCACGGCCGGCCCCGCGAAGAGATCGCTCCACGGCAGCTTCCCGTAGCGCCCGTGAATGGCGGCGATGCCCGCCACCATGCCGGGCACCGTGATGGAGCGGTACCCGACGTCGTTTTCCTTCGTGGTCAGGATGTAGCCGAAGCCGTCGGGCGCCGGGCCGATCAGGATGTCCGCCCACAGGTCGTTCCGGGCCCTGAGCCCCGCCCGGCCGAAGAACGTGATGCTCTCGACCTTGCCCTCGCGGGCCGCGTACATGATCGCCGCCCCGAAGCCGCCGATGCCGCTCCGGTGCGGATCGACCACGCCCTGGGCGAGCGCGCCTGCGATCGCCGCGTCGAAGGCGTTGCCGCCGGCGGCGAGCGTCTCGCATGCCACCTGCGCGGCCTCGCTTTGCGGGGCCGCCACCATTGCGTTGCTCATACGTATTCCCTCGGGAATTCCGCCGCGGGCGTTCTTCCGGCGCCCCGGCGCCGCCCGCAGCGGGCGATGGTAGCCTCGCGCCGCACCGCGGGCAATGGGACGCGCGGCGCGGCCCTCGCTCGGGCGGCCGCCGCTAGAGCGTCAGCAGGGGGTCGCGCATCGTCACCCGCATCTTCAGCGAGTTGACGCGGATCGCGTCCCACGAGGCGCGCATGTCACTCGGGTCGCGCGCCAGCGCGATGGCGCGCGCGCGGATCGCGGCGCGAGTGTTGGCGGGAGGCTGCGTCATCGCGAGGGCGCCTTCCTCCTCATCGATCAGCGCCGGGACTTCTCCCGCCGCGCGAAGCTGCTGGTAGTAACCGCCGCGGCGGCTGATCTCGTGCAGGCCGAAGTTGAGCTTGGCGCCCGCGAGGTACAGCGCCCGCTGCCGCGCGAACTCCTCCCCGTCCTCGAGCAGCGGCGCGAACGCGCGCACCCCCCGGGGGCCCAGGCACAGCCGCACCGTCTCGCGATCGAGGCCGGCGAGCGCGGCATCCTCCGGAAGGCGGCGCCTGACCGCGTCGAAGAGCGCGCCGTAGGCCCCGTAGCGCTTCCAGTCGCCGTGGGAGAAGACAAGGCCGTCGAGCAGCATCTTCTTCGTCGCCCAGTCGACCTGGCCCCACAGCGATGCGGGGTCGTCCTCGATGCGCTCGAGCACGCTTTTCCACAGGCGCAGGACCTGGTCTGCGAGGCTTCCCTCCGGCGCGCCGGCGAAGTGCGACATCGCCCGCCCGAGGTACAGGCGCTGAATCTCGAGCGCCGTCCGGACGCGCGTGTCGCGGTTCCTGAGCCCCGCGTGAGGGCCCTCGGCCGAGACCCGCCGCCATGACCGCACGGGGTCGCACAGGCGCACCTCGGGAAAGCGCTGGCCTTCCTCCAGCATCGTGAGGACAAGCGCGGTCGTCCCCATGCTGAGAAAGCGCGCCGTCTCGCACATGAGCGAATCGGCCCCCGCGACGCACAGGCGCTTCCGCCTTCTCAGAAGGCTCAGGGGATCGCGCACCAGCGGCTTGAGGTCGAAGACCGCCTTGCCGCGCTGGCCGAGCGATACCCCCCAGATGCTCGTGATCCGAGCTGCGCGCGCCGAGAGGTGCAGCGGCGCCGTCGCGCCGCCGAACTCGAGCGCGCCGCCGCCGCTGAAAACCTGGCGCGTCGCCAGGAACGGCGCCAGGTCGGGCGTCAGCTTCCTGAGGACGAGCCGCCCCAGCACGGGCTCGGCGCAGGCGACGAGGACGCGCCTGACGAGGCGTTGAAGCCCCTGCCACCAGGGTCCGAGGCGGGGAAGCGGCAGGCGCGCCGCCCAGCCGCCCGCCCGCAGGAGGCCGCGGCAGACGAGGTTCCTTCTCCCGCGCAGCGTCCGCCTGACGAAGGTGCTCAGCTTGAGGGCCGCATGCGCGGCCAGGAAGAAGAACGCATCGACGCACGCCAGGACCATGCCGAGGAGCCCGGCGGCCGCGGCTCCCGCCAGGGCCCAGCCCCACGGGTCGCGCCACGAGACCCAGTAGTTCTCCTGGCTGCCGAGGGTGCGGCCGGGCCAGTCGGTGTTGCTGCGGCCGAACACCACGCGGCCGGGATACCCGTGGCGTCGCAGCGTGCGTTCGGCGGAGGCGGCGACCCGCCCGAGGAGGATTTCCTCGGCCCGAACGTATCTGAGAATCTCCCGGGGATCGGTGCACTCGGGCGTCGCGAGCTCGAGCACGGGGTTGTCGCGCCGCTCGCGCCGGCTCTCGAACGACACCGCCCCGCCGTTGGCGAGGAAATACCCGCCGTTCTCCGCCTCGCACACGGGACCGAGCTTGAGGATCGCCTCCTCGACGGCATTGAGAAGCAACCAGCGGGGAGGCGGCGAACGGGATGGAACGAACGCGACCAGGTATTCGGTCTCGAGGCCGAGCACCCGGCTCCCGCGGTCGAGCGGTGAGCGCCCGCAGCGCGTCGTCACGCCCGGCTACTCTCCCCCGCGGCCCGCACGGAAGTGGCGGAGGTACGATTCCGGCGCGTAGCGCGCGTCGTCCAGAATGCGCTTGATCCCCCGCGGCACGACGCGCCCCCTGGGAGGAGGCGCGATCTCCTTCAGCGCTGCTTTGTTCGTCATTCTCTTCTCTTCCTTACGCCGTGCCGCCATCCCCGCACGGGACGCGGACACATGGTCTCCTCTGCGGCGTCAGCGGGGCATTATAGTCGCCCCCTCCCGGAGCGCAAGGGGGTACCCGCAAAAGATGCGCGAAACCGGCTCGGCCTGCCCCTGCCGCGGCGGGGAAGGGACCGGAAGGCCGCGCAGGGCCGTTTCCGGGGCTCCGGGGAAGGCCGAGGCGGGCGGGATGGGTCTTTGGAAGGCGCGCCAACGCGAAGATCGTGCGACAGTCGGGTTCCACGGGACGGGTGACACTGCGGTCGCATCCCTCAGAGTCGAATCCGCTCTTCGACGGCGTTCTTCACATAGACGGCTCCACCGATCGGCGCACGGCCGGCGACTGTGAACCGCCAGGCGCCAAACAGCTGTGCATGATTGTCGTTACCCGACGTGTCCATCACGAGAGCGCCCTTCACGTGCTCGAAGCCGTAGAACAGAATGCTCCGATCGTCAGGAGCCAAGGGCTTCGGCTCGTAATCGCGGGAGTAGAGAGCGCCTTTCTTGATGCTGAAGGCATCTATTTCCCCAAAGAGAAGCGCATCGATCCTCCAGTTCGAGTTTCCCAGATAGTACCCGGACCAGGATGAGGGGAATGCGGCCGGCTTCGTCGCCCGAGTGCAAATCTGCGTGCCGTCGACGTACAATCGGAACACCTCTTCATCCCAGACCGCCGCGATCGTTACCCACTCGTCCAGCGGAAGCGAGCAGGCGAAGACGTTGTCGTCTTTCACTCCCGTGAAGCAAGCCACGAGCGTGCTTTCCGTGCCCGTATTGCCCACGAACACCGCACCCGTATCGGCTCCGAAATCCCATGCGCGCGACCACGCGCGGAAATCACGCCAACGCATGCGGATTTCGATGGTCACTGGCCCGGCGTGGGCACGCACGCGCTCAATCACGTCACGGGGGAGGCTCACCCAACC